>NZ_JBHVVI010000108.1:0-1689 GCF_042883685.1 Kitasatospora sp. NPDC058190 | reverse complement strand
CCCCCGGCCCCCGCCCCCCCCCCCCGCCCCCTTCACGGCCGCGGGTGGGCCGGTACCCCCCCCGGGGGCGCACCCGGGGCCCCCCCGGGGCCCACGCCTCCATGGCCGGCTGTGTGCCCGCAACCCGTCGCACCGCGCCGACGTGGTCAAACGCCCTGCGACATCACCGGCTCGACCTCAGCGGTCGGCCTCCAGCAGCGGGGACTCACCTTGCCGATGCTGTGCGGAAGCCTCCGTACCCGGTTTCCCGGGGCGCGTTCGCTCGGCCCATGCGGCCACCGGAGGTCCTGCCGCGCCCAGGCCCGCGAAGAACGCGCCGAGGAGTAGCCAGCCCGCGTGTCCGAGTGCAAGGGCTGCCCCCGGTCAGGATCACTGGGGCGAGTGCTTGGCCTGCGTCGAAGCCGATACCGAAGAGGCCCTGATACTGCCCTTGGGCATGGTCGGGTGCGAGGCCGAAGCCGAGCGCGAAGCCGGCCGACGACTCCCACACCTCGCCGACGCTGTGGATGCACACGGCGAGCGCGGCGAGCGCCGGTGCGACCCATGCGGGAACGTCAGCTGTCAGTGCCATCAACGGACAGCTGACGAGGAACAGGAGTCCGGCGAGGCGGAAGGCGCGGCCGCCCTGTCGTGGGGTTTCCACCTTGGAGCCGAGTCTGCTCTGGAGCAGCGCGCAGACGCCGCTGTTGATCGCGTAGACCGCTGCCACGGCCCAGCGCGGTGCGTCGGTGTGGGTGGTGAGCCAGATCGGCAGGAGAAGCGAGACGACCTGGTACTGCAGGCCCATGGCGCTGTAGAGCGCGACGAAGGACACGTACGGCCGGTCGGCCAGGACGGACCACTGACGGTGCTCCTTGGGCCGGGGCAGAGGCCGGCAGTTCGGGACGCCGAGGAACACGATCAGTCCGGCGCACGCGAAGCTGGCGGCGTTCGCGAGGATCAGCCCGGTGTAGGCAGGGCGAGTGTTGATCTGGATGGCGAAGGCCGCGCCCAGGGTGCCCACGACGACGCCGAGATTGACGTAGGTGCGGAGTCTGGCCCGGAAGGCGGCAGGACGTTCACCGCCCACTCGTGCCATGAGTGCACCGCCCGCGGCGCCGCTTGCCGTGGCAGCCAGCCGGTCCAGGGTGGCGACGAGCGTGAACGCGAGCCAGCTGTTGATGAAGACGAAAGCCGCCATGGTGGCGGCCTGTAGGGCGAGCGCCATCAGCCAGATCGCGCGTGGCCCGTAGCGGTCGGCCAGAATCCCCGCCGGTATGCCAGCCGCCAAGCCGCTGAGGCCGGCGATCGTCAGACCCGCTCCTACCTGTGTGGCGGGCAGGTGCACGACGAGCGTGAAGTAGAGGATGGCAGCGGTGTTGAAGAGACCGTTGCCGACCCTGCTGACGAAACTGGCAGTGATCAGAGCTCGCTGCGGACCGGAAGCCGGCTCGTTGGATAACCGTTGCTTGAAACCCCTCGTGATCATGTCAGCCAGGCTAACAGGAGCACTTTCACAACGTCGGTCGGCCCGCTCCTGCCGGACGCGTCCGGATCAGCCGCAACCTCGCGGCCCCTCAACACGAAAAGGCCCCACCCGGAATCCGGGTGGGGCCTTTTCTGAATGATTGTTCGGCGGCGTCCTACTCTCCCACAGGGTCCCCCCTGCAGTACCATCGGCGCTGTGAGGCTTAGCTTCCGGGTTCGGAA
>NZ_JBHVVI010000107.1:24387-29987 GCF_042883685.1 Kitasatospora sp. NPDC058190 | reverse complement strand
GCCCCCCCCCGGGTAGGGGGCACCCGGCGGGGGCTCCGTCGCCGCGCACGGTGGCGCCTCCCGGGGGGGCGCGGGGGGTCTGTGTACGGACCGGGGCGGCCCCGGGGGGCACGGGGGGCCGCCCGGATGGGGATCGGTATCGGTGAGCCTAAGGCGCCTGCGCCGGCGCAGGCGCTGGACCAGCACCTTCTCACTCACCTGCGGCATGAGCCGCCGCAATGCGCCGTACCGGTGCGCGCCCTCCTTGAACGCCCGCGGACCGCCCTGATGGCCCGGAGCCGTGCGGCGCCGGGCCATCGCAAGGGCTCAGCCGGTCACCCGCGCCGGTGTGGTCGGCAAGGTCCGGAGGCGGCCGACCGGGGAGGCGAACAGCCCGACCACGACGGCGGCGGAGCCGACCGCGGCCACGGTCAGGGCGCCGCGGGCGCCGAGTTGACCGGTGAGCAGGCCGGCGGACAGGCCGCCCAGCGATCCGCCGCCGAAGAGCAGCATGCGGAACGCCGCGGTCATCCGCCCCATCATCGACTGCGGTGTCACGGCCTGGCGGAGGCTGACGATGATCACCCCGGCCACGCCGAGGCCGAGGTAGGTGGTGAAGAAGGAGAGCACGAACATCCCGATCATCACCGGCCGCGGCCCGGTGGCGGCGGGGATCAGGCCCGGGCCCAGCAGCAGCGCCGACTGGGCGACCAGGTAGATGCGGCCGAGTGGGAACCGCGCGATGACCCTCCGGGAGATCAGCGCGCCGATCAGTCCGCCGACGGAGGCGGTGGAGAAGACGGCGCCGATCGTCGCCGAGTCGAGGTGGAGGTCGGTGTGGGCGTGGAGCAGGAACATCGTCCACACGGTGATCATCGAGAAGTTGCAGCAGAAGCCGATCAGCGCGAGCGAGCGCAGCACCCCGTCCCGCATCACCCAGCCCATGCCGTCCTTGAGTTCGCGCCACAGGTGCCGTTCGGCGGCCGGTTCCGGGCGCGGCTCGGCCGTGCGGATCAGCAGCAGCGAGACCAGGGACGCCGCGTAGGAGCAGGCGTCGACCAGCAGCGCCACCGGCGCGCCGACCGCCGACACCAGGACGCCCGCCAGCCCGGGCCCGGCGACGTCGGCGGCGGACGAGCTGGTGCCCATCCTGGCGCCGGCCTCCACGTAGTGCTCGGGACTGCGCACCAGCACCGGGACGTAGGACATCCAGCTCACGTCGAAGACCACCGAGGCGATGCCGACCGCGCAGGCGATCACCATCAGTACCGGCAGGTTGAGCGCGTGCCACCAGTACAGCAGCGGTACCAGGCCGAGCAGGACCAGCCGGACCAGGTTGGCGGCGAGCATGACCGGCCGTCGGCGGTGCCGGTCCGCCCAGACGCCGATCACCAGGGCGAGCCCGAGGTAGGGGACGAGCTGCAGGAAGCGCAGCAGTCCGACCTGTTCGTCGCTCGCGCCGAAGGCGCCGATCGCGGTGAGCGGGAGGGCGAGGTTGGTCACCTGGGTGCCGAGCAGCGAGACCGTCTCGCCCACCCAGAACCTGAGGAAGTCGCCGTTGCGCCAGAGGCCTTGAGGAGCCGGCGGTGCGTTGACAGAGGTCGGCGCGGCTGAGGTCCGGGTCACCGTGCGCCCCTGGCGAGTTCGGCGACCGTGCCCGCCACCGCGTCGACCTCGTCCTCGGTGTTGTAGTAGTGCGGTGAGAGCCGCAGGCACCACTCCACCGCCTTGTCGGCGAAGTCGAACTGCGCGAACTCCCGGTAGCTCAGCGCCGAGTTGATGCCGCGCGCGTCCATCGCCGCCTTGAACGGCTCCGCCTCCCACCCGTCGATCGCGAAGGTGACCAGCGCGGCCGGCGCGGGCCCGCCGTCGAGCGTCCGGACGCCGGGGACGGCGGCCAGCCGTTCGCGCAGCCGCCCGGCCAGGGCCGGGGTGCGCCGCGCCACGGGCTCCAGGCCGACCCGCAGCGCATAGCGCACGGCGGCGGCGCAGCCGAGGACGGTGGCGTACGGGAACTCCCACTCCTCGAAGCGGGCCGCCGTGTCGACCGGGCGGTAGTGGCCGGGGGCGACCCAGCGCGCGCCGTGCATGTCGATGTACAGCGGCTCGCCGCCGGCCGCCAGCACTCGGTCGGAGACGTACAGGAAGCCCGAACCGCGCGGGCCCCGCAGGAACTTGCGGCAGGTGGCGGTGAGCAGGTCGCAGCCGATCTCCTCGACGTCGACCGGGTACTGGCCGACCGACTGGCAGGCGTCGACGAGGTACAGCAGGTCGAGTTCCCGGCAGTGCCGGCCGATCTCGGCGACCGGCTGGACCAGCCCGGAGTTGGTGGGCACGTGCGTCACGGCCACCAGGCGCGGGCGGTGGGCGCGCATCAGCGCGGCCATCGCGTCGACGTCGACGCCGCTGCCGTCCGGGTGGTCGGGGGCGTGCACGATCCGGACGCCGTGCCGCTTGCGCAGCGCCAGGAAGGCGATCTGATTGGAGATGAAGTCGTTGCGGGTGGTGAGGATGACGTCCCCGGGGCGGAAGTCGATCGCGGAGAGCGCCTTGGTGTACGCGTGGGTCGCGCTCGCGGCGAAGGCGAGGTTTCCGGGGCGGGTGCCGAGGAGTTCGGCGAGCGCGGCGTAGAAGTCGGCGACCTCGGCGGTACGGGCGGCGGCCGCCTCGTAGCCGCCGATGCCCGCCTCCAGGTGCAGGTGGTCGACCATCGCCTGGAGGACCGGACGGGCCATCAGTCCGCAGCCGGCGTTGTTGAAGTGGATCACCGCTTCGCAGCCGGGGGTGTCGGCCCGCAGGGCGGCGAGGTCCAGGAGCGGTTCCGCGCTGGAGCTGAAAGCGCTATTCTTGTTTTTCATGTCTGACGGTAGCAGTATCGAGACCCTGGTGGCGATCCTCCGGACCGAGATCGCCCGACTCACTCCGGGTGACCGCCTGCCCAGCAGCCGCGATCTGATCACGCGTCACGGAGTCGGGCCGGTCACCGTCTCCCGGGCCATCGCCCTCCTGGCCGCCGAGGGTGCCGTCGTCACCCGCCCCGGCAGTGGCACCTACGTCGCCGCCCGCCGGCCGCAGGCGGTCGGCGGCGAACCGGACACCTCCTGGCAGGCGGTCGCCCTGGCCGGGCGCCACTTCGTGCCCGAGCAGCCCGACGAGCAGCCGGGCACGGTGCCGGCCGGCACGGTGTCGCTGTCCGGCGGCTACCTGCACGAGAGCCTCCAGCCCACCCGGCTGCTCAGCGGAGCCCTCGCCCGGGCCGCCCGCCGCCCCGACGCCTGGCACCGCGCCCCGGCGGCGGGCCTGACGACCCTGCGGACGATCTTCGCCCGGCAGGCCGGCGGCGACGTCGGCCCCGAGGACGTCCTGGTCACCGGGGGCGGGCAGGGGGCGCTGTCGATGCTGTTCCGCGCCGTCGCGGCGCCCGGCAGCCCGGTCCTGGTCGAGTCGCCGACCTACTCCGGCGCGCTCGCCGCCGCGAGGTCCGCCGGACTGCGGCCGGTGCCCGTACCGATGGACGACCAGGGGCTGCGCCCCGATCTGCTCGCCGACGCCTTCGCCATGACCGGCGCGCGCCTGCTCTACTGTCAGCCCACCTTCCACAACCCGACCGGAGCCGTGCTGTCCGGCGAGCGGCGCCGCCAGATCGTCGACGTGGCGCGCGCCGCCGGGGCGTTCCTGATCGAGGACGACTTCGCCCGCCACCTCGGCCACGGGCGGCCGGTGCCCCGCCCGCTGGTCGCCGACGACCGGGACGGCACCGTCATCCACCTCACCTCGCTGACCAAGCCCGCCTCGCCCAGCCTGCGGATCGGCGCGCTGATCGCCCGGGGGCCGGTGATGCGGCGGCTGCTCGGGATGCGGCGGGTCGATGACTTCTTCATCGCGCGCCCCCTGCAGGAGGCCGCGGTCGAACTGCTCAGCACGCCTGCCTGGGACCGCCACCTCCGTGGCCTGGCCACCGCCCTGCACCAGCGCTGCGCCGTCCTGGCCGGCGCCCTGGCGCGCGAGGTGCCGGACTGGACGCTGCGGCGCGTACCGGAGGGCGGCCTGCACCTGTGGGTGCGGCTACCGCCCGGCCTCGGCGAGGCGGCCGTCGCGGAGGCGGCACCGGCGCGCGGGGTGTCGGTCAACCTCGGCCACCACCACTTCCCGGCCGAGCCGCCCGCCGGCCACCTGCGCCTGGGCTTCGCCGCTGCCGCCGAACCCGCCGAACTCGCCGAAGCCGCCGCCCGCCTGGGCGCCCTCGCGGCGGCGGGGGCGGCCCGGACCTGACCTGGCCAGGGCTCAGGCGTAGATCGCCACCCGGGGCTCGACGGAGCCCTGGGCGGGGCCCTTGAGGACCGTCACCCGGTAGTGCTCGGTGAGCGTGTGGTGGCCGTGCAGGACGATCTTCGCCGGGATGAGGTCGGTGTACAGGGTGCCGGTCTGGCTGCCGAGCGACACGGTGTGCCAGTGCCTGTCCGTCCCCAGCAGTTCGAGCCTGATCTGCGCCGGGTCGAGGAACGGGCCGTTGTCGGGTGACTCGATGAGGATCTGCGGGGCGACCGTCTGGTCCGTCGACGCGGGGTTGCGGTAGGTGACGGTGATCCCGTGCGGCGCGTTGTCGCTGGGGAGCGAGGTGTCGGGCAGGTCGACGAAGCTGACCGGGGCGGCGGTGGCGGCCGACGCGGGCGCAGGCGTGGAGGCCGCGTGCGAGGACGCCGCGAGTACGGCGGTCGGCAGGACGGCGAGGGCGGCGGCGGTCAGCACCAGAGCCCGACTGCGGATCGTCCTGGTCGGCATGGCGCCTCCTTCGGTCGTAGGACGGCGGCTGGGGGCCGGTTGCCCGGCGGACGGCGCCCGCAGTGCTGCGGACAGTCGCCACCCGGGCGGTTCGTACCCCTCCACCCTGCACGCGCCCGGCGGATGCCGCATCCGCCCGGCCCGGTGGAGCCCTTATGACAACGCCATTGACGTGTGAGGGCGCCGCCGGTTTCATGGCTCGCACTTCCCCCACCCCCACCCCCACGACCAAGGCGGTGATCCGTTGGCATCCACGGTGAAGGACACGGGCAGCGGTCCGAGAACGGGCGTCGGCCACGGCGTCATGCACAAGTCCATCGGCCTGCTCGACGGCGCGGTGATCGCCGCCTCCAGCACGGCCGCCACCAGCAGCATCGGCATCGGCCTGGGCCTGATGGCCGGGGTGGTCGGCCTCCACCTGCCCGCGATCATGCTGCTGGCCTTCCTTCCGGTGCTCGCCATCGCCGGCGGCTACGGGCGGCTGAACGCCGTCGAGCCCGACGCCGGCAGCAGCTACCGCTGGGTGGGCCGGACCCTCAGCCCCTGGCTGGGCTTCCTCACCGGCTGGGTGAACACCGTCGGCACGGTGGTCTTCATGGCCTACACCACCACCGTCACCGGCTCGGCGATCATCCAGCTCCTGGACGAAGCGCACCTGCGCAGCATCGCCGGCCTGCGCCTGGACGCCGACTCCACCGTCCAGTGCACCCTGCTCGGCCTCGTCGTCCTGATCGGTGCCGCACTCGTCGCGGTGCGCGGGCTCGACCTCGCCGCCCGGCTGCAGAAGGCGCTGCTGGTCTTCGAGTACCTGGTGCTGCTCGGCTTCTGCGGGTACGGGC
>NZ_JBHVVI010000107.1:0-24377 GCF_042883685.1 Kitasatospora sp. NPDC058190 | reverse complement strand
CTCTTCGCGGGCGACCAACCGTTCTCCCTCCAGTGGTACAACCCCTTCGACATCCCCTCCTTCGGCGCGGTGGCCCAGGGCATGGTGCTGGCGGTCTTCTGCTACTGGGGCTTCGAGTCGGTGTTCAGCGTCGGCGAGGAGGTGCGCGACCCGCGCGACGCCTCCCGGGGCGGTTTCCTCGCCCTGGTGGTGATGATGCTGCTCTTCCTGCTGGCCGGCACCGCCTTCCAACGGGTCCTCCCGCTCGACGAGTTGGCCGACAACGGCGCGCACGGACTGACCTACTTCGGCACCAGGCTCGCCCACCAACCGCTGGCCGCACTGCCGTTGATCGCGCTCACGTTCTCCGCCGTGGCCTCGCTGCAGTCCTCGGTGATCCCGACCGCGCGCGGGATGTACGCGATGGGCCGCGACGGCGTGCTCGGCCCGGTCTGGACCCGGCTGCACCGCAAGCACGCCACCCCCGCCGTCGGCACCCTGCTGATCACCGGCGTCGCCGTCCTGCTGGCCCTCGCCTCGATCGCCATCCCCACCGTCAACGACCTGATCTCGGCCTCCGTCAACGCGATCGGCGTCATCGTCGCGCTCTACTACGCGCTCACCGCCGTCGCGGCCGCCGTCCGCTTCCGCCACCTGCTGCGCACCGACCCGTTGCAGGGGCTGCGCGCCGTGGTCGGCCCGTTGCTCGGCGCCGCCGCGCTGCTCGCCGTCGGCGGCTACCTCGCCTGGACCTTCTACGACTCCGCCGACCACTTCGAACTCTCCGCCGACAACGGCTGGTTCGAGCTGACCGTGGTGGCACTGATGGTCGTCACCGGACTCCCGTCGGCGGCCTGGGCCCGCTGGCGGCGCCGCTCACCGTACTTCCTCGGCCCCGCCGACTGAGCAACTCCCGCACGACCGACGCGCAACGCGCAACCCGAGAACGGAGCACCACCCATGACCCAGGCCGATCTGGTCCTCACCCGCGGCCCCGTCCACACCGGCGACGCCGCCCGCACCCGGGCGACCAGCCTGGCCGTGACCGGCGAGCGGATCACCGCCGTCGGGCACGACGAGGTCCGCGAGCTGATCGGGCCGAAGACCGAGGTCGTGGACCTCACCGGCAAGCTGCTGCTGCCGGGCTTCCAGGACGCCCACATCCACGCGGTTTACGGCGGAACCGAGCTGGCCGCCTGCGACCTCACCGGCACCGTCGGCGTGGCCGAGTACCTGGAGCGGATCCGCGCCTACGCCGAGGCCAACCCCGGGCAGGCGTGGATCACCGGCAGCGGCTGGTCGCTGGAGAGCTTCGACGGCGGGCTGCCGACCCGGCAACTGCTCGACTCCGTCGTCCCGGACCGCCCGGTCTACCTCACCAACCGCGACCACCACGGCGCCTGGGCCAACACCCGGGCCCTGGAACTGGCCGGCCTCACCCGCGACACCCCCGACCCGGCCGACGGCCGGATCGAGCGCGAGGGTGACGGCACGCCCAGCGGCACGCTCCAGGAGGGCGCCACCGCCCTGGTCGCCCGGCTGGTGCCGGCCACCACCACCGCCGAGCGGGTGGACGGCCTGCTGCGGGCGCAGCGCCTGCTGCACTCGCTCGGCATCACCGGTTGGCAGGACGCCCTGCTCGGCGAGTTCAACGGCCAGCCGGACCCCTCCGACGCCTACCTGGCCGCCGCCCGCTCCGGCGCCCTGACCGCCCGGGTGACCGGCGCGCTCTGGTGGGACCGCGACCGGGGCGCCGAACAGATCCCCGAACTGCTGGCGCGCCGAGCCGAGTTGAGCCACGGCCGGTTCCGGGCAGGCTCGGTGAAGATCATGCAGGACGGCATCGCGGAGAACTTCACCGCCGCGATGACCAGCCCCTACCTGGACGGCTGCGGCTGCGCCACCGCCAACTCGGGCCTCAGCTTCGTCGATCCGGCCGCACTGCGCGGGTACGTCACCGAACTGGACGCGCTCGGCTTCCAGGTGCACTTCCACGCCCTCGGCGACCGCGCGGTCCGCGAGGCCCTGGACGCCGTCGAGGCCGCCCGCACCGCCAACGGGTGGCGCGACACCCGCCACCACCTCGCCCACCTCCAGGTGGTCCACCCGGACGACGTCCCCCGCTTCGCCCGGCTCGGCGCGATCGCCAACATCCAGCCGCTGTGGGCGGCCCACGAACCGCAGATGGACGAGCTGACCATCCCCTTCCTCGGCCCCGAACGCGCTGCCTGGCAGTACCCGTTCGGTGCGCTCCAGCGGGCGGGCGCCACCCTGGCGGCGGGCAGCGACTGGCCGGTGAGCAGCCCGGATCCGCTGGCCGGCCTGCACGTGGCGGTCAACCGGATGGAGCCGGAGGCCGTCGACGGCCGGGTCTTCCTGCCCGAGCAGCGCCTGGACCTAGGCGCCGCCGTCGCCGCCTACACGGCCGGCTCCGCCCATCTGAACGGCCACGACGACGCGGGCACGCTGGCCGTCGGGCAGCTCGCCGACCTGGTCGTCCTCGACCGGGACATCCTGACCGGACCCGCCGAGGAGATCGCGGCGGCCCGGGTGCTGCGGACGTACGTGGGCGGCGAGTTGGTCCACGCCGCCGACTGACCGCACCGGCCTCGCCGCACCGTTCGCCGTCGCCGGGCCCATCGGGCCCGGCGACGGTCGGCTTTCGGAGCCGTTCCCTCGCCGAGCCGGCCCCCGTGCCCGGCCCCTCGCTCAGCCCGTCGCCGCCAGCCGGGCCGCGGCCGCGTCCAGGAGCAGGTCGAGGGCGTACGGGTAGCCGCTGCGCCGCATGTCGCCCGCGAGCAGGTGGGCGGTGGCCGCGATGTGCGGGTGGGTGGCGGCGTCGAGGCGCGCGTAGGACGCCTGCCAGACCTCCAGGTCCGCCCGGGCCGCCGGTGCGGGCAGGGCGAGGGCGGCGGCGTCCAGCGCGGCGAACCCCAGGCTCTGGTCCACGAAGGCGTGGTAGATCCGCACCGCCTCCGGATCCGGGAAGCCCGCCCTGCGCAGGACCCCGAGGATCGCCTCGACGGCGGCGGTCTCGTGGGTGCGGCCGGTGGTGCGGTGGGCGGCCAGTACGGCGGCCTGCGGGTGGGCCTGGTAGGCGGAGTGGATCCGCAGGCCGATGGCCCTCAGGTCGGCCCGCCAGTCGCCGGTCGGCTGCCAGCCCGCCTGGGCGCGCCCGATCAGCTCGTCGGCGACGGCCAGCAGCAGGTCGTCGGTGCTGTGGAAGTAGCGGTAGACCGCGCTGGGGTCGGCACCGACGGCGGTGCCGAGCCGTCGGACGGTGAGGGCGTCGGCCCCGTGCTGTCCGATCAGCCGCAGCGCGGTGTCGACGATCAGTTCCCGGGAGAGCACCACGCCCAGTTTGGTGGGCCGGCGGCGTCGGCGTTCGGGTTCGGGGACCACACGTTCGCTCATGCCCGCCAGATTATGTCAACGGCGTTGATGTAGGACAGGGGTCGATCCGGTCCCGGACTGGAGCACGGCCCGGTCCGGCGGTCGGGCCTCGGCGGAAGGTTGCTCCTGGGGCTGGTGGGGCGGAATGAGTCGTGTGCAGTTCTGTGCGAGCCGTGTCGAAATTCGGAGGCATCCGTAGAGCTGTTCGAGGGGTCGGTCACTCTGCGAGGTCGAACGGCTTTGTCGACATGGCGCTCGTTCTGCGCCGATCGGCCGCCCGGAGCCGGATCCGCGCTGGTCGGAGGGGTCACGCCGTGGGCGGACGTCGAGCGGCGGCTTGGGTGGATACGCCTGACGGTTCGTCAAAGTTCCACGTTTCGCCACCCGGTTGGATGAAGCCCCTTTAAGCTCACGTTAATCATGGCGGTTTCAGGCCACGCTGTGGACTCCCTCATGAAGTCGGGCCCGCAGGGCCCTTCTCGACGATGAGAGCAGGGATGAAAACAACGAACGAACAGACGAACGGCGTCGCCCGCGGCCCGGATCGGCGACGGTCCGGCTTGCCCGGCCGCCGCGCCGTGGGCCGCCTCGCGGCGCTCGCCATCGCGGTCGGCGGCAGCTCGCTGGCCGCCGCCCCGGCGGCGGTCTCGCAGACCGGTGACGGCACGGTGACGGTCCGGGTGATCCGGGCCGTCGACACCAGCGGGGTGTGGTCGGGGTCCGCGCTGGAGCCGGGGATGGCGGGAGTGAAGGTCACGCTCACCGATGACTCCGGTGTCGGGATCGACGGCGTCACGGCGGCGGACGGCACGGTGACGCTGGCCCCGGCGTCGACCAAGGCGACCGGCGGCAAGTACCGGGTGCAGGTGGTGAACCCGAAGCCGGGCGTGCTCTTCCCGGCCTTCGCCTCGCGGCAGGGGCTGGACGGCGCGCCCAACCAGCTCAGCAGCAACGAGGAGTTCGTCGACCTCTCCGGAGGCAAGAACGTCTCCTTCACCACCGGGCTCTGGTACCCGGGGGACTACTGTCAGAAGAACGCCACCCTGGTGACCACCTGTCAGACCCCCACCTACCAGGGCGGGGCCCAGCGCACGCTGGTCTCCTTCCCGTACGGCGCACGCGGCCAGGACGGCGTCACCGCCAACGCCACCAACATCGCCACCGACGCCGAGACCGGCACGCTGTACGGCATCGCCTGGAACAAGGCCGACAAGCGGGTCTTCTCGGCGGCGACGGCCAAGCGGACCACCGACTACGGCCCCGGCGGCTCCGGCGGGATCTACGTCACCGACCTGGCGCAGAAGAAGACGACGGTCTTCACCACCGTCCCGAACGCCGGAGGCACGGCGCACGGGCCGGGGACGGACGACGCCTTCCTCGACGTGCCCGGCAAGGAGAGCCTGGGCGGCATCAAGATCACCGACGACGGCAAGGACCTCTTCGTCGTCAACCTGAACGACCGTCAGCTGTACCGCTACGACGCCACGGCGGCGACGGCGTCGGCGCCGAAGGCCGTCTACGCGATCCCGGACCCGGGCTGCCCGTCGGCCGGGGACTGGCGGCCGTTCGGCCTCGGTCTGCAGGACGGCACCGGTTACCTCGGTGGGGTGTGCTCCGGCCAGTCCACGGGCAAGCTCGCGGACGTGCGCGCCGTGGTCCTGCCGTTCGACCTCGGCACCGGGGCGTTCGGCAAGGCGGTGCTGAACCAGCCGCTGGACTACCCGCGCCAGTCCACCGTCGGTTCGGGCCCGTGCGACGGCGCGGGTTGGTTCCCGTGGACCAGCACCTTCCCGGGCTCGCAGAACGGCAAGGTGTGTGGCAACACCACCATCGCCTTCCCCGAACCGGAGTTGGGCGAGATCCAGTTCGAGACCGACGGTTCGATGCTGCTGGCCTTCCGCGACCGCTTCGCCGACCGCGGGCCGGGCGCCCCGGCGCCGAACTCGGCCACCGTCATGTCCGGCGGCGACCTGAACAAGGCCTGCCTGTCGAACGGCATGTACGTGATGGACACCAACCTCGGCTGCGGGAAGACCGTCCGGGGCGCCCGGTTCTTCGCCACCGGCTGGGATGAGGTGGGTCACCACAACACGGTGTTCGCCGGCATGGCGCTCTCCAAGGTCGAAAACACCATCGCGGCCTCCGCCTTCGACCCGGACCACACCCCGGTCGGCTACGGCACGTCGTTCATGGAGCGTGCGGACGGCGCGCACGACCCGAAGTTCGGCCTGCGGCTGACCCCGGCGACGACCGGCTCCCCCTTCGGCAAGGGCGCCGCGATGGGTGACCTCGAAGTGCTCTGCGACCAGGCGCCGCTGCAGATCGGCAACCGGGTCTGGTACGACCCCGAGCGCAAGGGCATCCAGAACCCGGGTCAGCTCCCGGTGAAGGGCGCCACCGTCAACCTCTACGACGAGTCGGGCAAGGTGGTCGGCACCACCAGGACGACGGCGCGCGGCGAGTACTACTTCGACGACAGCGACGTCACCGGCGGCCTCAAGCCGCACACCAAGTACACCATCCGCATCGACAACCCGGCCGACTACGCCAAGGGCGGCCCCCTGTACCAGTGGGTGCCCACCGACCACGACGTCGGCGACAACCACTTCATCGACTCCAAGGGCATCGTCCCCGACAACGCCAAGTTCCCCGAACGGGCGCTGACCACCGGCGGACCGGGCGAGAACGACCACACCTACGACTTCGGCTACCGCCAGCAGGAGGGCGCGCTGAAGCTGGTCAAGCACGACCAGGACGGCAAGCCGCTGGCCGGGGCCAAGTTCCAGCTGTGGCACGAGACCAACGGCACCGACGGCCTGCAGACCACGGGCACCAAGCCGGACACGCCCGTCGGTGACCCCTGCACGACCGGTGCCGACGGCATCTGCCAGGGCAGCGGCACGGTCGGGACGTACTACTGGCAGGAACTGAGCCCGCCGGACGGCTACTCGGCCCCGGACACCACGGTCTTCGGACCGCTGGTGCTCACCGCCGACAACCTCGACGCGGGCGTCTCGGTGACGGCCGTCAACAAGCTGATCCCCACCCCGACACCCACCCCGACACCCACTCCGACCCCGACCGCGTCGCCGACCCCGACCGCGTCGCCGACGCCCACCCCGGCGCCGACGACCCCGACCACCCCCGGCACCCCGGCCCCGCCGGCCCCGGCACCGGGCGGGCAACTGCCCCACACCGGCGCGAGTGACGCGACGCCGCTGCTGGTGACCGGCGCCGTGGCGCTCGTCGTCCTCGGTGCGGCACTGTTCGTGCTGGCGCGCCGACGCAGGGCCCAGCACTGATGGTCACCCCGTCATGACGGGGTGACAGCCCGGCTCGGGCGGGCCGCGGACCATGGGTCCGGGGCCCGCCCGAGTCCTGTGACGGAACAGTCCTGGGACAGAACAGATGGGAGAAGGCAACCGCATGGCCCGCAAGACGAAGACCGCCGCCCGTCCGCCCCGCCGGAGGGCCCGCTGGCTGGGGGCACTGATCGCGATCGCGGTCTGCGGCGCCGTGGCGGGCGGTGTCGTCGCCTACGAGACCGTCGCCGACGAGGCCGCGGAGCGGCCGGTCACCACGGACGAGGCGTCCCGGCTGGCGCTGTCCCGGCTGAACCTCTACCAGGCCAGCCCGGTGGGGGTGGTGCTCACCGCGTCCGAGGGCGGGGGAGTGCAGGTCCGGGTCGAGGGGGTGGTCGACTACCGCACCCACCGGGGTGCCGGGCGCTACCGGACCACCGGCGCGAGCGGGCCGCTCGACCACGGCCTGGTCGTCTGGGACACCGGCGGCCTCGGCCTGGCCCCTGAGTCGGAGGGCGACCCGGCCCCGCCCTGGCAGCAGGCCGAACGCATCCCCCGGGCCGGCTGGTCCCCGCGCTCGTACACCGCGGACCCGTTGGACGCCGGCCTCCAACTGCTCATCCAGGTCGGCGCCGACCGCCCGGACAACCCGCTGCTGCTCGCCCAGTCCGGCGCCCGCTGGCTGGGCCGCGACCGGATCGGCGACCGCGGCTACGACCGTTTCGCGGGCCCCCGCGCCCAGGGCTCCGCCCCGGACGGCGCGCGCTCGCCGCTGACGTACTGGGTGGACGGCGACGGCACGCTGGGCCGGGTGACCATGCAGATCGCGGGCCTGGGCACCCCGACCACCGTGGACTTCGCCGGGCGCAACGCCGACGCCAAGCTCCCCGAGGCGCCCTGGCTCGCCGGCTGAGGTCAACCGCCGGGTGCCCGCGTGGGGTTACGGTCGGCTCCGGTCCACCGGGGCCACGTCGGAGGTGAGCGGGTGGCCGCCGGCCGGCGGGCAGTCGGCGAGGAGGCAGTCGTCGGCGGCGGCCAGCGCGGCCTGGGCGGCGGAGTGGTAGCCGTTGCCGAACACCACGGCCAGGTGGCCGCCGGGTTCGAGACCCGTCGGGACGCCGACCTCGGCGACGCCGTCGCCGCCGGTGACGGTGGAGCCCAGGAAGCGGCCCGCCGCCGAATAGAACCGGACGGTCGTCCCGGCCAGCGGCTCCCCGGTCCGGGCATGGACGGCGACCGCGCTCAGACTCGTGGGCCGCGCGCGGCTGACGCCCAGGGCGACGGGCACCACATCGGGCCGGTCCACCCGCTCGGGTACCGGCGGCGCCGCGACGGCGGACGCCACCGCGCGGGCCCAGGCCGCCAGGCCCAGCGCGGCGAGGACGACGGCGACGGCTGTGCGGGTGCGGCGTCGGGACAACCTCATGGCGGAACGGCCGGGAAGCCCCATCTGCCCTCCAACGAATCGAAACGGCGCACGGTCGGGCACCATACGTACCAGAACGCACACACACCGTAGCCGGATCGCCTCGGGCCGGGCGCGCCGCAGCCCCCGTACGGATGACGGAGCCGCTCCACCCGGCCGGGTGTCCACCGGCCGCAGCCGGGTAGGCGTCCATTAGCCCACCGATTTCGGGAGGCCGCCATGGACCTCGCGTTCCTCACCCCGCTGCTCGACCGGCCCGGGCCCTGGGCCTCCGTCTACCTCGACACCTCCCGTGCCACCGAGGACGCCGCCCAGCGCCGGGCGCTACTCGACCGCGCGGCCGTCCACCGGCTGGCCGGGCAGGGCGCCGACGAGCGCACCTGCGCCGCCGTCCGGGAGTGGCTGGCCGCCGAGCCGGCCGAAGGCTCCCCGCCGGGGCGGGCGCTGTTCGCCGCCGACGGCGCGGTCGCGGTCGACGCCCCGCTCGCCGACTCGCCGCCCGACGTCGCCACCGACTGGGCGCCGCTGCCGCACACCGCCCCGCTGCTCGATCTGCTGGACGACGCCGTCCCGCGCTGCCTGGTGGTGGCCGTCGACCGCACCGGCGCCGAACTGGAGCGCCGTGAGCTCGGCGGCGCCGCGCGGCTGGGCACCGTCGAGGGGCAGCAGTGGCAGGACCGCGGCCACCGCGCCCCGCCCGCCGACCGGTACGAATGGCGCTACCGGCACCGGGTCGAGGACGCCTGGGACCGCACCGCCGGGATCATCGCCGACCACCTGGCCCGGATCTGGCCGGGCAGCGGCGCCGACCTGCTCGTCCTCACCGGCGACGTCCGCGAGCGCCGGGCCGTCCGCGAGCTGCTGCCCCGGCAGCTGCGGCCGGACACCGTCGAGGTGGACGGCGGCGGCCGGGCCGACGGCACCGCCCGGGAGGCCTTCGACCAGCGGATCACGGCGGCCTGGAACGGCCATCGGACCCGCCACCTGGACACCGTGCTGGACGCCTTCCGCACCGGCATCGGCCGCCCGGGCGAGCACGGCACCGACGCCGCCGGCACCGAGACCGCACCCGGCGCCGCCGCCCAGGGCGTGCCCGCCGTGGTGACCGCCGCCCGGCAGCACCAGCTCGCCGCGCTGCTGTTCCAGCCGGGCGGCCACGACCCGGAGCGCCCGGTGTGGACCGGCCCGCAGCCCGAGCACATCGGCGTCCAACGGGCCGACCTGCGGGCCATGGGCGTCGCCGAGCCGCAGCAGGCCCCGGCCGCCGACGCGTTGTTGCGCTGTGCGACGGCCGTCGGGGCCGAGGCGCTGCTGGTGCCGGAGGCCGTCCCGGGCCCGCCCGGCGGCCTCGGCGCCGTCCTGCGCTGGTCCGCCTGAGCCCGGGCACGACGCCGGGGCGGTCACGGTTCGTGTACAACGGCCCCGGCGTGGAGGAGAATCGACTACGCGAGCGGGGGAGCCACTGGAGGAGGCCGACGATGAAACGCCTCGAGCGCCGCTATGCGGTGACCCTGCCCGGAGCGATCGGCGGGCACGCCCCACCGGCCGTCGTGGTGGTGCATGCCACCGAGGCCGTGGGCCCCGGCGGATCCCTGGTCTGGGAGAGCGTGGACGGCGACCTCCGGGTGGAGATCACCGGCGAGGTGGCCACCGTCCTGGCCGCCCCCGCCGGGACGCAGCGGCACCCCTGCCTGCACGCCGTGTCACTGCCGCCGCGCGCCCCGGACGTCCGGCGCGCCCCGGCCGACCGGCCCGTGGCGCACTCCGGCGGCTGACCGTCCGGACGGATCAGCCCTCGCCGCCCTGCCCGGCCCCACCTCCAGGTCGTGCCCGGTTCGGCCGGTCCCGTGGGTCCCCCCCGCCCGGCGGCTTCGGCGGGTGCCGTAGGCGGTTCCGTGAGCATCGACTTCCTGAGCGCGCGGAGGCGTTTCACGGAGGTTCGGGGTGTCTACGGCGATGCTATGGCCGGGCCGAGGGCATCGCATCCGCGTGTCGACCGGGTACGGCAGGGGCCCGGGACGGCCACGGTGTTCGGGCGACCCTCGTCGGTGGGCGCCGGCCGGTCGCGTGGTCGGCGATGGCCTCCGGGCCGCCGCGGTCGTCGCTCGGCAGCGCCTGTCGGAACCGGGTCGGCCCCGCGCACGTCCAACCCCGGTAACCCTGAAACCCCCTGGGCACCACGAGACCGGAGAAGCCCGCCCGTGAAGAGACGCCTCGCCGTTCCGGCGGCCGCCCTGTTCCTGATCCTGACCGCGGGTGCCTGCTCCTCCGGCGGCGGCTCCGCGCCGACGCCGACCAACCCTTCTTCCCCGCAGAGCGCGGCCCCGCGGTCGGTCGGCACCGCCGACCCCACGCCGACCCGCGCCACCGCACCGGGCGCGCCGACGACCGGCGGGGGAGCGGCCACCCCGTCGGCCTCCGTCGGTCACACCGCCGCCCCGAGCGGGGCGCCGTCCAAGGGGCCCGCGGCCACGGCGAGCCGGCCGCCCGCGACCACGGCGCCGAGCCCCGCCGCCACCGTGCCCCCGGGCGACGGGGACAACCCTATCGACCTCCAGCACCGGCCCGGCGCCTCGCCGTCCCGCCCGGCGGGCTGACCCGACGGGCGACCGGAGGGCCGGTTCGTCCCTGCTCAGCGTCTCAACGGCCCTGGTCGGTCGGGTCCTTGTCGAGGGACAGCGCCGGAGCCGGGGCGGGCGCCTCCGCCGGGTCCGGGTCGCTCCGCTCGATCCGGGCCAGCAGCCGGGCGACGGAGTCGGTGCGCTCGCGCAGCACCGCGACGTGGGCCGCCCGGTCGGGACGGACGGCCTGCTCGGCGGGCAGGACCGGGATGCCGCGCTGCCGGGCGGTGGCGATCAGGCTCTCGCCGACCCGGCCGACCACGACGAGGGTGGCGGCGGCGAAGGAGCCCGCGTCCACGGTGCGCTCGCGGCCGAACAGGCCGCGGTACACGATCCGGGTCGGGACGGTCAGCTCGTCCAGCCGCTGATCGACCGAGCCGCGTTCGAGCGCCGCGAGGACGACGGTGGCCAGTGCCTCGCCGGCCTTGGTGACGGCCCACTTGCGGCCGGGCACGGGCGGCAGGAACTCGCGGATCCGGTCCACGTCCTGCTCCAGCGCGGTGGTGGTCAGCACCTCGAAGGCGTTGCGGGTGCGGATCTCGACGACCTTGTCCCACTCGACCTCCTCGCCGTCGAAGCCGACCTTCGTCGACCCCAGGTGCACGGCTCCGAAGCCGTCGAGGAGCCCGAGCAGCTTGTGTGCCACGGCGGGGGTCCGGGGGTGACGGCCGATCAAGGTGCCCACCGACAGCTTCCACGGCTCGGTGGCGGGAACCGGCGGCGGAGCGACCGAGCCGAGGGCCGTCAGCGCCCATCGCCCGCCCGCCGCCGACCTGCCGCCCCGCAGCACCGCCTGCCGCCCGGCCTCGCCCAACTCGGCCGCCGCCCCGATCAGGCGCCCCAGACCGCCCGCCCGCTCACCCGTACCCAACCGCCCGCCCCTCTCTTGAACCCCGTCGGAACCTCGTCGCTGACGCGCCGACGCGCAGAGGCGCCATCGTACGGCCGGCGCACTCGCTCCGGCGCAGGTGGAGGCCGCCCGGCGAGGCCGGGGCCGGGGCCAGGGGCGGGGTCGCGGACGGGGTCAGGGGCGGGGTACTTCTCAGGGAGGAGCGGGCCGGAGCGGAGGTCGGCCGCCGGTTTGGATCACCTCGACGCCGGGCACCGTCGGCGGTCCGCCCGTGCTCCTGGTGCTCGCCGCCCTCGGCCTCACCGTGCTCACCGGCCTCGCCGCCGCGGTCGCGCCCGCCCGGCGGGTCGGGCGGATGACGGCGGTCGAGGCGATGCGGGCGGCGTAGCGAGAGGCATCGTCAACTCGGCTGTGCGCACGATGACTTGCTGACCAGTACGTGCGGACGAGTGCTCGGTGCGCCGCACCCGGGCGTCCTCAGTGGGCCGAGCGGCCCGCGCCGCCGGCCACCGTGACCTCGGCGCCGCTGATGTAGGAGGCCAGCGGGGAGGCGAGGAGGGCGATCACGGGGGCGACCTCCTCGGGGCGGCCCATCCGGCCGAGCGGGACGCCCCGGCGGCGCACCCACTCGGTGGCCCACTGCTCGTAGGGCTGGCTGGTGTCGCTGGCGGCGTGGACGGCCCTCTGCCGCGCGGTGTCGATGATCCCGAGGCTGACGGTGTTGACCAGGATGCCGTCGTCGGCGAGTTCGGTGGCCATCGATCGGGCCAAACTGGCGAGTGCGGCGCGGGCCGCACTCGCCGTGACCAGGGCGGGTTCGGGTTCGCGGCCGATCAGGGCGCCGATCAGGACGACCCGCGCCGCGTCCGAGCGGCGCAGCCAGGGCAGGGCGGCCCGGACGGGGTGCACGGCGCCCAGGACCGTGCTCTCCAGAACGGCCTGCCACTGCTCCGGAGCGGTCTCGGCGAAGCCGCCCGGCGCGCCCTCGCCCGCGTTCGCCACCACCGCGTCGATCCGGCCCAGGTGCCGTGCGGCCGCCCGGATGAATCCGGTCACCGCGGTTGCGTCGCGGACGTCGCAGGCGTGGAGGTACACGTCCTCCCGGTGGTGGGCCCAGGCCTGCGCCAGGCGCTCCCCGTCCCGGGCGCAGGTCGCCACCCGCGCGCCCTCCGCCAGGAGCTGTTCGACGGCGGCTCGGCCCACCCCGGAGCTGCCGCCCGTGACCACGACTGTCCGTCCGGTCAGTTTGAGGTCCATGGCACCGGACCCTAGTGACCGGCCCGGGGATGCGCATGCGGGCCGGGCGGACGGTCGCGGCTCCCCGGTCACCCGGTGGCGCGCTGGGCCCGATGGGCGGCGACCCGGACGCGGGTGGCGCAGCGCGAGCCGCAGTAGCGCTGGGGGGTGCGGCGGCCGGTGTCGATGAAGTGGCGGCCGCAGCCCGGAGCGGCGCACCGGCCCCAGGCGCAGGTGCCGCGTTCGCTCAGCCACATGCCGAGGGCGAGGGCGGCGGTGGAGAGCAGCCAGTGGGTGAGGCCGGCGTCGGCGGCGGCCCGGGTGTGCAAGGACCAGGGGCGGCCCGGGAGCCGGACGAGCCGGGGCCGGGGCGGGTAGCGGTCGAGCAGGGCGTTGATGGCCTCGGCGGCCCGGTCGACGTCGTCGGTGTCGAGGACGGCGATCACGGCGGTGGTGGCGTCGCGCAGCTCGCGGGCGTCGCCTTCGGTGAGTCGGAAGGGCGGGCCGCCGTGGGCGTCCAGGACGGCCTGGAGCTCGGCGGCTCCCGCCTCGGGGTGCTCACGGACGGTGTTCGCGAGCTCGGCGAGGAAGTGGAGGCCGCGGGGGTTGCCGCCGTCTGGGGTCTGGGTCATGGGCTCACGTTTCTCCTGATCGGATTCCCCGTCACCATGGTAACGTCAAAATGACCAGATAGGCGTTACGGAGGAGTGGCATGCGATTCCCGGCAACGACGTCCGTGCTCATCGTCGGCGGCGGCCCGGTCGGCCTGACGATGTCCCTCCTGCTGTCCGGGTACGGCGTGCGGCACCTGCTCGTCGAGGCCCACCCGGGAACCTCGACCCACCCCAAGGCCCGTGGCGTGTCGGCGCGTTCGATGGAGGTCTTCCGGCGCTGCGGCCTGGAGGAGGAGATCCGGCGGGCCGGGCTTCCCGCCTCCCAGCTCTTCTTCTACCGGGGCCGCACCCTGGTCGATCCGGACTTCGTCCGTACCGGGCCGCCCGGCGCGGTGGCGGAGGATGCCGAGCGGACCCCCGCGCCCGGACTGCTCTGCTCCCAGGACGCCCTGGAGGTGGTCCTGCTGCGTCGCGCCCGCGAACTCGCCCCGGACGGCGTCCGGTTCGCCACCCGGCTGCGCGCCTTCACCGAGGACGGCGACGGCGTGCAGGCCGTCCTGGAGGAGCGCGACAGCGGTGAACGGCACACCGTGCGCGCCGACTGGCTGGTCGGCTGCGACGGCGCGTCCAGCCCCGTCCGCGCCGCGGCCGGGATCGCCATGGACGGGCCGACCGGCCTGGGCCACTACCTCAGCGTCCGCTTCGAGGCGCCGCTCGGCGAGGCGGTGGCCGACCGGGCCAGCGCCTCCTACTTCCTCACCGGACCGGACCGGGGCGGCTTCCTGGCCGTCGACAACGACCGGCACTGGATCTACCAGCACCGGTACGACCCGCAGCGGGTCGCGATCGACGAACTCCGGGGTGACCACCGTGAGTTGACCCGGATGGTCCGGGATGCCGCCGGCCTGCCGGAGCTCGCGGTCACCGTACGCGACACCACCACCTGGCGGATGGACGCCCAACTCGCCGACACCTACCGCCGGTCACGGGTGCTGATCGCGGGCGACGCCGCCCATGTGGCGCCCCCGACCGGCGGCCACGGCATGAACACCGGCATCGGCGACGCGGACAACCTGGCCTGGAAGCTCGCCGCCGTCACCGCCGGGACGGCCGGCGAGGCGCTGCTGGACACCTACGAGGCCGAACGCCGCCCGGTGGCCCGGCAGGTCATCGACATCTCGCTGGCCAACTCCCGGGCCCGGGGCAGCTACCGGATCGACGACGAGCTGCTGCTCAGCGCGGCCTACGCCTCGACCGCCGTCGTCCCCGGCCCCGACGCCCCGGCGCGGCCCGCACTCGACCCCGAGCTCGAACACCCCGAGGGCGCGCCCGGCACCCGTCTCCCGCACCTGCGGCTCGCCGACTCCTCCTCCACCCTGGACCTGGTCGGCCCCGGCTTCACCCTGCTCACCCACCCCGACGGCGCCGCCTGGCGGCGCCAGGCGGCCACCGCCACCGTCGCCGGAGTGCCCGTCACCCTGCACGAGCTGACGGAGAGCGAGGCGAAGGTGCTCGAACTCCCCGCGGACGGCGCCCTCCTGGTCCGCCCCGACGGCCACCTCGCCTGGCGGGCCCCGCACCCGCCGGCCGACGGCGCCGGACTGCGTGAGGTCCTGCGCCGGATCCTCTCCGCCTGAGTCACCGCCCGGCCGGGCCCGGAGAGCGTTGCAGGGCTGTTGCCGTGGAAGTGGCGCCGCTCACAGCCGTCCGGGTTTGGTTCGTGATCGCATCGTCCGATGCACCGGTTCGAGAAGTCCACCCTGTTGACGCGCCGTCGATCGGCCGCGGCCGTCGCGGTCGCGGTCGTCGGCGCCGCCCTGCTCGCCGGTTGCGGCCCCCAACACGGCGAGGCCCCGGCGGCGTCCGGCGTCGGCGGGCCGTGCGGGTCACCGTTGGCCTCGGCGTCCGGCAGCGCGCCGGAGACGAGCGGGCTCGCCCAGGGCGGGGCGCGGATCACCGCCGTCGGCTCGACGTGCGCGGAGTACGAGGTGACCAACCCGGGCGGCGAACCGTCCGATGTCACCGTGGAGTTCAGTCGGCTCTCGGCGACCGGGGCCGCGCTGGACAGCGTGACCGACACCGTCGCCGGGCTCGCCCCGGGCGCCACCGCGAAGAAGCGGATCGACCTGCAGGGGCGCGGCCCGGAGCGGCCGGGCGCCGGGCCGCAGGTGAAGATCGCCAAGGTCCGCAGCGTGCCCAGCGCCGAGGCCCCACAGCCCGGCGGCCCCTGCCCGGCATCGGGGCTGCGGCTGTACGCCGACCAGGGCGACGCCGCGATGGGCCTGCGGGTGGTCGGCCTGCTGCTGCGCAACTGCGGCACGTCCACGGTGACGGTCAACGGCTACCCCCAGCTGCAGCTGCTCGACCTGGCGCACCGGCCGGTCGACGGGGTGCGCATCCTGCCCGGCGGCGCCGGGATCGCCACCGGTACCGGTGCGGACACCCCGCCGCGGGAGATCGCGCTGCGCCCGGGGGAGGGCGCCCACGCCACCCTGGTGTGGCGCAACACCACCGAGGCCGGCGAGCCGGTGAACGCCCCCTACGTCCGGGTCCGCGCCACCCCGGACGGGGCCCCCGTGATGGTCGCCCCGGAACTCGACCTCGGCACCACCGGGCGCCTCGGCGTCGGCGCCTGGTCCCGGGACGACGGCACGGAGCCGGCGACCAGGCCACCGGCGGGGTGACCGGGCGCCACAGCGGCCTGTGGGCGAACTCGGCCGCGGGTCCGGCCGGGGACGCGTGGCTCCGACGGCGTTTCGGCGCCGGACGTCACACCACCGGGCGAGCGCCTGCTCGGCGCGCTCCGACGGAGGCCGGTGTTCCGGGTGCGCCGGCCTCGCCCCCGGCGAGCCCGGCGGCCAGCCGGGCCAGCGCCTCGGCCTCCGGGGTTCCTCCCTCGGTGCCGTAGACGTGCACCACCAGGCCCGTCTCGCCCGGCGCGGCCGGCACGTGCAGCACCTCGTAGTCCAGGGTGAGCAGCCCGACTTCGGGGTGCCGCAGCCGCTTGCGGCCCGGCGCGCACACCACCACCTCGCCGGAGGCCCAGATCCGCCGGAACTCCTCGCTGAGCGCGGCGAGTTCGTCGATCAGGGCGGTCAGCTCCCGGTCGCCGGGGTAGCGGCCGGCGGCGTCCCGCAGCTGGCCGACCGCCTCGGCGGCCCTGGTCTGCCAGTCGGGATGGACGGCGCGCGAGGCGGGGTCGAGGAAGAGGTAGCGGGCCTGGTTCGGATCGCGCCGCCCCGACCGCCCGGAATCGCCCACGCCGCCGATGAGTTCGGCGCCGAGCGGGTTGGCGGCCAGCACGTCGAGGCGGTGGTCGGTGGCGAAGGCGGGGGAGCCGGCCAGCGCGTCCAGGGTGCGGCGCAGCAGCGGGCTCACCCGGGCCGCGGGGGCGGGGCCGCCCTTGGCGCAGACCAGGGTGGTCAGGTGCCGCTGCTCCGCGGGGCCGAGGTCCAGCGCCCGGGCGAGCGCGTCGAGCACCTCCGGGGAGGGCTGGGTGGCCCGGCCCTGCTCCAGCCGTACGTAGTAGTCCACGCTGATCCCGGCGAGCTGCGCCAACTCCTCGCGGCGCAGCCCGCGCACCCGGCGGCGCGCGTTGGCCGCGATCCCCACCCGTTCCGGCGCCACCCGGCCCCGACGGGCCTTCAGGAACTCGCCGAGCGCTCTGGTCTCCACACTGTGCATGCCCTCAAGTATCCGGGGTCCCCGCCGCTGTTCGGCCGAGGGTGGTCCTCGCAGTACCAGGACTGACGGTCCACCGGAAGCAGGGGGCTCTGGCTGCCGCCGCGCCCCCGGACGAGGCTTTCCGCATGACCACTGCCTCTCAGCCGCGGAACGTCCTGCTCGTCACCGCCCACCCCGAGCCGAGCTCGCTCACCGCCGCCCTCTCGTCCTTCGCCGTCGACCACCTGCGCGCGGCCGGGCACCGGGTCCGCGTGTCGGACCTGTACGCGATGAAGTGGCGCGCCGTCCTGGACGCCGACGACTTCCCGGACCACCCCGCCGACCACCGCCTGGAGATCCTGTCCGCCCAGGGTGAGGCCACCCGGGCCGGCCGGCTGTCCCCCGACATCGCGGCGGAGCAGGAGAAGCTGCTCTGGTCGGACGCGGTGATCCTGCAGTTCCCGCTCTGGTGGTTCTCCGTGCCCGCGATCCTCAAGGGCTGGATCGACCGGGTCTTCACCTTCGAATTCGCCCACGGCCCGTCCGTCCCGCCGCCGTACACCGAGGGCGCCCTGGCGGGCCGCCGCGCACTGCTCGCCACCACCACCGGCGCCGGCGGGCCCGCCTTCTCCGACCGCGGCGCCCACGGCCGCCTCGCCGATGTCCTCCACCCGCTCCAGCACGGCCTGTTCTGGTTCACCGGCCTGGCGCCGCTGGAGCCGTTCGCCGTCCACGGCGCGAAGGACCTCTCCGCACATGCCTTCGCCGCCGCCAGGGAGGAGTACGGGAGGCGGCTGGACGGGCTGTTCACGGATGAGCCGATCCCGTACCGCACCCTCAACGGGGGCGACTACGACCGCTCGATGCGACTCCTGCCGGGCATCGAGCCCGAGGGGACGGCGGGCCTGGACATCCACCTGCGGTCCCGCTGAGCCCGGCTGTACGGCCCCCGGCCCCCGGCCTGCGTGCCTGGTGCGCCGAGCGCCGGAAGGCGGACCGGACCACGTCGACGAAGGCCCGGACCCTGGCGGTCTCCGCGGCCCGGGGCCAGACGAGCCCCCATTCCAGCGTCGGCGCGTCGGACACCGGGACATGGCTGAGGTCGGGGCGCGGTACGGCGCGGGCCACGTGCCCGGCCACCAGGACGAGTCCCTGCCCGACCGACGCGAAGGCGAGCGCCTCCAGGAGCGTCTCCGCCGAGGGGATGTCGCGGCCGCCGCCGTTGCGTCCGTCCCGAGGAGCGCCCTAAACCTCGGGCGACCCGCCCGGCTCCCCGGCGCCCGGCGGTAGTGCGGTGCGTCGCACCGGGGGCAGCACCGCCGTGCCGACGGCGAGCCAGGCGCAGCCGAGCAGCCAGCCGCCGAGGACGTCCAGCGGCCAGTGCACCCCGAGGTAGATCCGGCTGAGGCCGACCAGGGCCGCGAACACGGCGGCGCCCGCGACGGCCGCCCGGGCCGCCGCCGGGTGGGCCCGGACGACGGCCATGGCGAGCAGTCCGGCGCAGACCGCCGAGGTGAAGGAGTGCCCGGAGGGGAAGGAGTAGCCGGAGGCGTCGCCGGCCCAGTTGGCTCGTGGCGGGCGGGGGCGTGCGAAGGCGTACATCAGGCCCAGCCGGACGAGCTGGCCCGCGACCAGCCAGAGAAGCGGGGCCACGAGAGCGGGGACGGCCCGGCGCGGGGGTCGGGGTGCGGGCATGGCCCGGACGGTGACGGCCCCGGCGGCCAGGGCGAGCAGGTACGGAACCACGCCGGATCCGAGGTCGGTGATCACGACGGCCACCGCCCGGGCGGCGCCCGGCCGGTGGGCTGCGCTCCAGTCGTTCGCGCTGCGCTCGAAGTCGAACGGCGCCCAGCCCTGGCCGGCCAGCAGTGCCGCCAGGGCCACGAACAGCAGCACCGCGGCGCCGGCGGCCACTGGCCACCGGCGCCGGGCGATGTCGGTCCCCCCACCGCCGGCCGTCATCAGGCACCCACCGGGATCGGCTCCGGCACGACCGTGCTCCCCAGGGGGAGTGGTCCGGCATCCGGCCGGTCGACGGCCGGAAGGCCCGACAGGAGGTTCATCGCGTGCTGCGCCCTTCCTCGGAGCCGGGCCCGTGCGGGCCCGACGGCTGATCGGAGGTCAGGCCAATGCTCGGTCCTCTCGGCGTCCGGTCGCGCTCAGCCACGCCACGGCCGCCACGATGATCACCGCGAGGACGAGGCTGACCGGCCCGGTACCGAGGTCCAGGCCGCCGCGCTCGTGGCTGACGCCGGCCCAGTCGGCGAAGCAGGCGCCGAGCGGCCGGGTGAGCACGTAGGCCCACCAGAAGGTCAGGACGGGGGAGAGGCCGGAGAGCCGGTGGGCGAGCGCGGGTACCGCGATCAGGGTGGCGAACAGCAGTCCGGAGGGCAGGTAGCCCCAGCCCAGGGTGGCCGCGGTCAGGTCGCCGACGGCCGTGCCGAGGGCGAAGGTGGCCATCACCGCGCACCAGTAGAAGACCTCGCGGCGGCCGCCCGCGACCGTCTCCACCGCGAGCGTCCCTTCGGTGCGCTGCCACAGCGCGAACACCAGGGCGAGGACCACGGCGAAGGCGAGTGCCGAGGCGACGTACGGCACGCCGAGGGCGACGTGGGCGACGTCGGCCGCCATGGTGCCGAACACGCTCACCATGATCACCGCCGCCCAGTACACCGCCGGGACGTAGCGGCGGGTGCGCGCCTGGGCGAACAGGGCGACGGCCAGCAGCAGCCCGGCCGAACCGACCGCCGGGATCGGCCCGAGGACCTTGGCGAGGTAGTCGGAGGTGGTCTCGCCCATGCCGGTGGTGAGGATCTTGACGACCCAGAACACCGCCGTCACCTGCGGGACCTTGCTCAGGACCGGTCCCGCGGGCACGGTCCGGCGGCGCTGGGCCGCCCGGGGGGTTGTCACGGCGCCCAAGACGTCGGCGCTCCCTTCTGTACGGCGCGGCCGGGACGCGCCCGGGGCGCGCCCAGCCGATGGTCGGGGGGCGGTCAGCCGCCGAGGACGGTGTTGCCGGTGACCGTGCCGTTGGTGCCGTCCACGGTCACCGCGTGCCGCACGCCGTCGGGGCCGAGGACCACGGCCTTCCAGGCCCGGCCGCCGCCCTGCTCGCCGACCGGGGTCAGCGACTCGACCTTGCCGCCGGCGACCGCGGCCGAGGCCTTGGCCACGGCGTCGGCCGCGTCGGTGGCGGGCAGCGGCGCCGGTGCGACCGCGCCGGCCCGGCCGTCGGCCTGGTCACCGCCCCGCGACTCGTTACCGCCCTGGGCCTTGTTTCCGCCCTGGGCCTCGCGGCCCTGGTGGCCGTGCCGGTCGCCGTGCCGCCCCTGGCCCTCGTGCCACCCCTGGCCCTGGTTCTGCTCCTGGTCGCCCGCCGCCCACCCGCGGCCGTCACCGCGGCCGTCGTGCTCGTGGTGGACCGCCACCGCGGCCGCCGCGCCGCCCAGTACGATCGCCGCCGCGCCGACCACGACCCAGCGCTTCGACCGGCCGCGCACCCAGCGGCCGGCCCGGCCCAGGCCCGTACGCGTCCTGCCCGCGCTCTTCTGCGGCTCCGCGCCTTCCATGGGCTCGCTCACAGCACCCACCCCGCTCCTCGACCAGGCCCGGGCCGTCCCCGGGCGAGACGCACAGGATGTCCGGGCGTTGCTGAAGATCAGCTGAAGACCCCTTCAGCCTCCCGCCGGGACGACCTGCGACCCTGGTGGGCATGCGCGTACTGGTGGTGGAGGACGAACGTCGGCTGGCCCTGGCCCTGCAGCACGGGCTGGCCGCCGAGGGGTTCGCCGTCGACGTCGCCCACGACGGCCTGTCCGGGCTGGCCCAGGCCATGGAGCACGCCTACGACGTGGTCGTGCTCGACATCATGCTGCCCGGCCTCAACGGTTACCGGGTGTGCTCGCGGCTGCGGGCCTCCGGCAGCGACGTCGGCATCCTGATGCTCACCGCGAAGGACGGTGAGTGGGACGAGGCCGAGGCGCTGGACACCGGCGCCGACGACTACCTGTCCAAGCCGTTCTCCTTCGTCGTGCTCGTCGCCCGGCTGAGGGCGCTCGCCCGCCGGATCGGCAGCCGGGCGCCCCGGCGCACCGTGCTGGGCGACCTCGTGGTGGACTCCGCCGCCCGCACCTGCACCCGGGGCGGCGTGGCCGTGGCCCTCACCCCGCGCGAGTTCGCCATCCTCGACCACCTCGCCCGCCGGGCCGGCGAGGCCGTCTCCAAGCGGGAGATCCTCGAAGCGGTCTGGGACAGCGGCCCGGACAGCGACCCCAACACCGTCGAGGTCCACGTCAGCGCCCTGCGGCGCAAGATCGACACCCCGTACGGTCGGGCCGCGGTGCAGACCGTGCGCGGCGCCGGCTACCGACTGGCGGCCGACGGTGGCTGACCCGACCAGCGGACCCGCCCCCCGGTCCGCGATGCCGCGCCGAGCGCGCACCGCCGTCACACGCCTCGCCCGGCACCCCCGCGTCACGGCCCTCGCCGCCCGGCTGACGCCGCGCTCGGTCCGCGCCCGCACCACGCTCGCCGCCTGCCTCAGCGTCGCCGTCGTCCTCGCCGTCGCCTCGGGCGCCGTCGTCCTGCTGCTGGGCGCCAACCTGGCCCGCATCGTG
The DNA here is from genome assembly GCF_042883685.1 of Kitasatospora sp. NPDC058190. Classification (NCBI taxonomy): domain Bacteria; kingdom Bacillati; phylum Actinomycetota; class Actinomycetes; order Kitasatosporales; family Streptomycetaceae; genus Kitasatospora; species Kitasatospora sp. NPDC058190. The sequence continues at coordinate 2,674 of NZ_JBHVVI010000107.1, read as the reverse complement.
GAGGACGGCGCCCGCGAGCAGGCCCAGGCCGTCGCCGGGCAGGCCGAGGACGGACGGCTGGGCAGCCAGCTCCCGCTCGACCACGGCACCGACTTCATCCAGGTGGTCGACGCGAGCGGCCGGGTGGTCGCCGCCAGCCAGAACCTCACCGGCCACCCCGCGGTCGCCCCCAGCGGCCACCCGGACGGCCGCAGCACCTTCAACCTGCGCGCCCTGGGCGACGAACACCACCAGCGCGTCACCACGATCACCGCCACCACCCCCACCGGCCCGGTCACCATCCACGTCGGGGCCTCGCTGCGCACCGTCGACGCCGCCGAGGACCTCACCACCGCCGCCCTCGCCGGCCTGAGCACCGTCCTGCTGCTCACCGTCGGCGCCCTGACCTGGCGGGCCGCCGGCCGCGCCCTGCGACCGGTGGAGGCCATCCGCGCCGAGGTCGCCGCGATCGGCGACCGCGACCTGGACCGCCGCGTCCCCGAACCCCGCAGCGACGACGAGATCGCCCGGCTGGCGGGCACCATGAACGCGATGCTCGGCCGCCTCGAAGCCGCCGGGCACCGACAGCGCCGCTTCATCGCCGACGCCTCCCACGAACTGCGCAGCCCCCTCACGGTGCTGCGCACCCAGCTCGAAGTCGCCATCGCCCACCCCGACCCCGAGGTCCGCGCCGACCTGGTGGCCGGCGCCCTGGAGGACACCGGGCGCCTCCAGGCCCTCGCCACCGACCTCCTCCTGCTCGCCCGGTTGGACGCGACCGGCCACGACTGGCCGGGTGAACCCGTCGACCTGGTGGAGCTGGTGGGGACGACGCTCGCGGCCCGCGGCACCGAGCCCCACCCCGTCACCGTCCACCTGCCCGCCGCGGTCACCGTGCCCGGCAACCCGCTGTGGCTCGGACGGCTGCTCACCAACCTGCTCGACAACGCCCAGCGGCACGCCCGGCACCGTGTCACCGTGCGCCTCGTCGCCGATCCCGCCTCGGGCCAGGCCGTGCTGGACGTGGCCAACGACGGGCCGGCGATCGACGCCGCCGACCGGGAGAAGATCTTCGAACGCTTCGCCCGCCTGGACGACGCCCGCAGCCGGGACGACGGCGGCACCGGCCTCGGCCTCCCGATCGCCCGCGACATCGCCGCCATCCACGGGGGGACGCTCGCCGTCCCGGACACCCCCGGGGCGACCACCTTCCGCACTCGCCTGCCCGGCGTAGTGCGTCACGCAGGGTGATCGGCAGTTTGGCGGACGTCGTCGGGCGGTCCGCGTCGGTCCGTGCCTAACGTGGCGTCCCGGGGGCCATGTTGAGCGATTCCGCGGGTCGGGACGCCGGGAGTCCCGGTGGGCCGGTCCGCCCTCCGGAAGGCAGTACCGCACATGAAGCTTCGGGCCTGTTCGAGCGCGCTGGTGAGCGCCGCGCTGACCCTCGGTCTGACCGCCGTCGCGTCCCCGGCCGGGGCGGCGGACCCGCCGCCGTTCCTGGACCGGCTGCACACCGTGTCCACCGTCGCGTCCACCGTCCCCGAGAACGGCGACGTGAACCCGTACGGCACGTTCACCATCCGCGAGAGCATCGGTGATCTCCACCGGGGCAACGTCCTGGTCAGCAACTTCAACAACTCGGCCAACCCGCCGGCAGGCGAGCAGGGCAGGGGCACCACCCTGGTGCAGATCACCCCGGGCGGCACCCGGACCACCTTCGCCACGATCGACCCGAACAACCTGCCCGGCCCCTGCCCCGGCGGGGTCGGCCTCACCACGGCGCTGACCGTGCTGCCCGGCGGCTGGGTCGTGGTCGGCAGCCTGCCCACCGCGGACGGCACGTCCGCCACCGCGCAGGCCGGCTGTCTGCTGGTGCTCGACAAGCACGGCACGGTGCGCGAGACGATCTCGGACGAGGGCATCAACGGGCCGTGGGACATGACCGCCGTCAGCACCGAGAAGCGAGGCGGAGAGAAGGGGCGGACCGAGCTGTTCGTCACCAACGTGCTCAACGGGACGGTCGCGGGCGGTGGCCAGCAGGTCGACGAGGGCACGGTCCTGCGGATCACCCTGTGCACCGACGGCGATGAGCCGCCGCAGCGGGTGGCCACCACGGTGATCGGCTCCGGCTTCCCGGAGCGGACCGACCCGGCGGCACTGGTGGTCGGCCCGACCGGCGTCGGCCTCGGCCACGACGGCACCCTCTTCGTCGCCGACACGGTGCTGAGCCGGATCACCGCGATCCCGGACGCGCTGACCCGGAAGGACAGCGCCGGCATCGGGCGGGTCATCACCTCGGGCGGCAACCTCAACGGCCCGCTGGGGATGGCGATCACGCCCAAGGGCGACATCCTCACCGTCAACGGCGGCGACGGCAACATCGTCGAGACCACCGAGCGCGGCCGGCAGGTGGCGACCAAGCAGATCAACAACGAGGGCAACCCGCCCGGTGCCGGCGCGCTGTTCGGCCTCGCCCTGGACCTGGACCACGACGCGGTCTACTTCGTCAACAACGTGGACAACGAGCTCGACGTCCTGCACTGAGCCGGCCGGGAGCGCGGCGCCCGGGTGTCAACGGGCGCCGCGGGCAGGCCGGTCGCACCCATCGGGGCGGCCCCCGACCGGAAGGCGCGCGGGGGCCCCCCCAACCCCAGGGGCCGTGCCCCCCCCCCCCCCCCAACGCAAACCAACAAAC
>NZ_JBHVVI010000106.1:0-32755 GCF_042883685.1 Kitasatospora sp. NPDC058190 | reverse complement strand
CTCGACCACATGACCCCGATCGCCTACGAGCAGAGATCAGTTACGCTGGCCGTCGCTGCATAGCACCCGGTGTCCACATTCCCGGGGGAAGCCCCAGCAGCAGGGGGTGGGTTCGGGACGGGTCCAGTTGGTAGGCGCCGCAGAGCACCATGGTGGCCGGACCGCCCTGACCGAGCCGGTCGACGCTGCCCGATGTGTAGGGCCCGGGCAGCTGGGGGTCGTCAGGGGTGCAGGCAGGGGCCGTGACCGCGGTATCGGGACTGTCGGCCAGCGTGTGCCCGGTGCCGTGCGGTAGGAACAGCACATCGCCCCTACCCAGTTCGACCGGCGCCGCGTGTGGCGACAGGAGCCAGCAGCGGCCCTCCAGGATCACCTGGAAGCCTGCCGATCCCGGTACGGACGCGAACTGCTGCCTCCACGGGGCGTGCCATCGCACGTATGCCGACCGGGGCCGGCCGGTCCGTGCCACCGTGATCACATCGCTGAGCACATCCATAGGGCGAGCGTATGCGCGAGACGAACGCACATGAACAGGGCACCCTGGCGCATGGATCGTCTCTGCGGGCGGCCGTAGGTTCACGGCATGAAGATGAAGACCGCGCGTATCCACGCGTTCGGCGATGCGTCCGTGATCAGCTGCGACGATGTTCCGCGGCCTCGACCCGACTCCGGGGAAGTGCTCGTCCGCGTCGCGGCGACTTCGTTCAATCCCACCGAGGCCGCGTTGCGCGCCGGGCTGCTGCAGGCGTTCCTGCCCGTGGATCTCCCCTACACACTGGGCTGGGACGTCGCCGGCACAGTTGCCGAGATCGGCCCGGGGACCGAGGGGTTCGCCGTCGGCGACCGAGTCGTCGGGCGGCTGGAGGGTGCCGGCGCGGCCGCCGAATACGTTCGGGCACCGGGTGCACTGCTGGTCCCGGCGCCGACGTCCGTTCCTCTCACCCACGCCGCGGCCCTGCCCGTGGCCGGCCTGACAGCCTGGCAAGCGGTGTTCGAGCACGGGAAGGTGACCGCCGGCCGGCGGGTGCTGGTCAACGGTGCCGGCGGAGGGGTCGGCGGATTCGTGACACAGCTCGCCAAGCACGCCGGAGCCGAGGTGATTGCCACGGCCAGCGCCCGCAGCGACCGGGTAGTGCGGCGACAAGGGGCGGACCACGTGATCGACTACGCGGCCGGGCCGGTCGCCGCCGCGCTCGACGGCCCGGTGGACACCCTGCTCAACCTCGTTCCGCTGAACCCGCACGATGCCGCTGCTCTGGCATCGGCGGTGCGGCCGGGCGGGCAGATCGTCTCGATCGCAACCCCCATCGAACCGCTTGCCGACGCCGGGGTGAGGGCGATGCACATGGTCGCCCGCAACGATGTGGTGCATCTGGCAGCGCTCGTGGACCTCGTCGACGCGGGTGAGGTCACCCTCGACATCAGCGCCTCATACCCGCTGGCCGACCTCGCGGACGTCCACCGCCTCAGTGAAGCCGGCCGCATCCGCGGCAAGGTCGTCATCATCCCCTGAGACCGGGGGGCCGAACCCACAACCTGCTGGGCACATTCACGTGTACGCGGCTGAGCACGTTGGCGAGTACGCCGACAGCTGCCATATGAGTGGGGCTCCGGCCGATGGCCAGAGCCCCACTCACACGCTTTCAGAGAGTCACCGGTCACTTCATCTCACGGGCTGAAGGATCCCATCGGGATCAGCGAGCGCCGCCTCGGCAAACTCCTCGAAATCCATGTTCGCGATCGACAGATTCGCGTGCACGTCATGCACAGCGGCCGGAGTAGTGCGGAACTCGCGGGCCGGCGGAGAGTCGATGAGCTCCCGGTAGTACATCGGGTCGAGATCCTCGTCCTCGTGGAAGAGGTTGAGAGCGAGAAGGGCGTGGTGCGGGGATTGCATCGTGGCGCCGTCGGCGACGAAGACCACGCTGACCTCCTCGTCCCGCCTCACCGCAGTGAGGACTGCGTCAGGCGTCGCCCCAGCCCAGACCGGGTCGTCGACCAGGTGGACGTCGGCCTGGTACTCGCCATTGGTCCCCCATGGCTGAGAAACCTCGGCCACCACCGCCCGCCATCCCGCCTCGTCCTCGTAGTCGGTTCTGATGATCAGAGCAGCGAATTCATCGCGTCCGACGATCTCCGGCAACACGTGCGCGTTTCTCCCTCCCTCGACCCCTGTGGTCAGGGGCCTGACTGTTTCACGGGGCGCTGACACCGTCCTCGCCCACCCCTACAGACAGACGCGTCGCACCTGGTCCGACGACGGAGTTCCACTCGGCCAGCCCATCACTCCTGCGAGGGATAGCGCAACACCTGTTGCAACCGATAGCGTCGCCAGCACTGCTGCTGAGCTGCGTCGATTCACCTCGAGACCTCATGCAACGCGGAACTGCCCCAGAGAAGGACGCAGTCGACGTTGAGGCGTTCGTATTCGGCGAACAGGGTGGGGAAGTTCGCTTCGATGCAGATGGCCAGGCCGAAGCGGACGCCGTCCACGTCGAACACCGTCGGTTCGGGCCTGCCGGGGGTGTAGAGGTAGGAGAGCTCGGTGTTCGACAGGAACCGTTTGTCGTAGCGGGCGACCAGGTCTCCGTGGTCGGAGACGACGTAGAGGCTGTTGTGCGGACGGCGGGGCGGTGTGAGTGGGTGGAGTGATCCGAAGACCGTCCACAGGCCCAGCTCCCCGGCCAGCGCCGCGATCCGCTGCGCCTCCTCGCGCAGGACGTCCCACGCGGCGCCGGTCCAGTCTGCCGGCGCCCCGGTCCCGTCGGGGCCGGTCGCCACCACGCGCTTGTGCGGGTAGACGAGAGCGCCCTCCGGAAACTGCACGAGCCGCGCCCCCGCCCCTGCGGCCTGGCGCATCAGCGCCCGGACCTCCTCACCCGCCGCCCGAATCGCCATCCGGTCCCCCGGATCCTCCGGCACCGTGCTCTGCGCCACCGCCAACCGCAACGTCTGGACCATCGCGCGACCGTACCGGCGCGCGCCGGTCCCCCACCCGGCCCGCGCCGGGAACGTCACCCTCACGTGTCCCTGACCGCGGCAGGTTGAACCGCGCCCGGTGAGCGGGGCCGGGGCGGACGTTCTCACCGGCCGCTGACCTGCACCAACACCCGAAACTCACCCGGCAGCGCCCGAAACTCACCGGCGGGTGGCCGCCCAGGCAGGCAAACTCACCACCACCCCGGGGCGAAACTCACCAGCCCGCCAGTCAAACTCCCCAGTGCAGGTCACAGCGGCCAAGCCAGGTGCAACACGGACTGCAACGCACTCCTCCCGGCCCGGATCGCCAGGAGTTTCCGCAGGTCAGCTGTGCAACGCGGCGGCCAGGCAAGCTGGCACGTTGCGGCCTGTCACACCTCGTGTTGCGGCTACGGCCGCCGGCCGGAGCGGCGCCACCAGGAGCCGGCGTTCTTCGCCCTGGCCGCCTCAGCCGCGGCTTCGGCCTCGGCAGCAGCCCGCTCGGCCCGCTTCCGGTCGGACTCCTCCTGCTGGCAGGCCGTGCACACCCGCTCGCCCCAGCGCGCCCGGCCCCACTCCGCATCGGTGAGCTTCGCCTCGCAGCCGGTGCGGGCCGGGCGGGCCGCCTCCCGCTCGGCCTGCTCGCGGGCACGGCGGGCAGCGGCGGCGGCCTTCTGCTCGACCGCGAGGAGCCGGTCGCCGTCCGGGTTGTCCAGCGCGGCGGTGAGGGTGTGCCAGCCGTCCCGGCCGAAGCGCCGCCACACCGGAGCGTCGGCGCCGTGGGCATCGAGCAGCTGCAGCGTGGTGGCGACCACGGGCAGCGCCAGGTGGTAGTTGCCGGCCGTCACCCCGGCGAAGGGATACGGGCGCGGGCTCCAGTAGGCGCCGGAGCCGTCCTCCACCGCGTCGAGGCGGCGCAGCAGCCGCTGGTGGTCGCGCTCGGCCTTCGCGGCCTGCTGCTCGGGGGTGAGGGGCTTGGCGCCGGGCTGGTCGCGTTTGCGGCCGGGGGTGAGGACGAGGGCGACGGGCGGGTAGCCCTCGTGGCCGGTCGGCGGGTAGACGGTGCGCCAGTGCCGGTGGTCGTGGACGGCGGCCCCGTCGTGCCGCGCCGCCTTCGCCCGGATCTTGTCGGCGCCCTTGGCGAGGAGCTCGCACCAGGCGGTGTAGGAGGCGAGCTTCTCCACGAGCTGGCCGACCGTCTCGTTGTCGCGGTCGACCTCGACCAGGAGCACCGGCACGCTCGCGCCGGGGTCGCACAGCACGAGGTCGGCGTAGCGGGCCCGGCGGCCGGGCACCGGGTGGCGGGCCTCGGTGGTGAGGGTGAGCGGCGAGCCGTGGCTGGCGCGGGTGAGGTGTCCGGCCACGGCGGTGACGTCCAGGGCGTGCTCGTCGTAGCCGGCGCTCTCCCCCTCCCGGACGGTGGACAGCTTCGTGCCCGGCGGCAGAAAGCCGGCGGCCTCCTTGTGGCCGGCCCTGGTGAGGCACCAGAGCTTGCGGCCCCTCGCCCAGCCGTCCGGGCGCGCCTTGCCCGCGTCCTGAAGGTCGAGCAGCGCGTCGCGGGTCGCCTTGTCGCAGGCCTGGCCGGGCAGCGCCAGATGCCAGAGCTCACGGCCGGTGGCGCGCTGAAACAAGGCGAGCGCCACCATGACATTCCTCCGGGCCGGACCCGTCGCACGCTGCTTACGCCTCCGGCTTCCAGGAGCAGCGGTAGAAGGGTTGTCGCCACGGCCGCGGCCCCTTGTCCGGGGCTGCTGGCCTGCGGAAACGGGCCCGCCCGTGGGCGGGGCGGTGGAGGTGCGGGCGGAGGTGCCGGTGGAGGTGGCGCGGGGCTCCTTGTCCCGGCCGGGCAAGGCCTCGCCCTGGTGGGGCGGGTGAGGGCCGGCGGCCCGGTCGTCGTCGCCGAGGTCGGGTGCCGGGAGGGTGGTGGCGGTCATCAAGGTGGCCTTCCGTCAGCAGGAGGCCGGTGCGGGCGCGGTGGCCGGCCCCGGCACCCGGGCGGGGTGCCCGGACGCGGCCGACCTTGCACGGCACCCCCTTGTCCGCGGTCTGACCGCACCCCCTTGTCCCACCCCTTGACCAGCACGTTGTCCCGCCCGGAATGCCCCGGTCAGGCCCCTTGCCCTCCCGGTTTGTCCGTGACCGGGATCACGGCCGCCGGACCGTCAGAGGTTCTGCAGATAGGCGGTGTGGACGGTGAAAGCGGCCTGCTCCGGGGTGTCGTGGAGCATCGCCTCCTGGGTGTGGACGTCGCCGATGAAGTAGCCCTCGTACACCGCCACCCACCGGTCGCCGATGCCGGCCAGGCCCCGCTCGACCCAGCCAACCTGATGACCCTCGCCCGTCACGAGGTACACGTCGGGGTTGACCGTCCAGCCGGCCAACGCCCACCAGTCACCGAACCGCCCCGCATCGAGAGCGACGCGCACGTCACTCGGGGGCAGGCGGCGGTGCATCGGGTCGGCCGGGACCGGGACCTCAGCGGGCGGCTTCGGCGCGGCCGGGGTGGGCGCAGCGGGTGCGGGCCGGGGTGCGGTCTGCTGCTGGGCGAGGCGCTGGTCGACGAGTTCGCTCAGCCAATCGCCGCCGGGCGGGGTTTCGGCCCGGGGCGCAACGAACGCCATGGCGGCGGGCCCCGCATTGGGCCCCGTTTCTCCCCGGGGAGGAACCGGCGCCGCAACGGCCTGCGGCCGGTCCAAGGCAGGGCCGGTCGGCGGGGGAGTTTCGCCCCGGGGCGCAACGGGCGCGGGCCGGTCCTCGAGGACGGGGCCGCCGGTCGCCGGAGCCGGTACGGGCGCAGCCGCCAGCACCGGCCCGCCCGTGGCCGGGGAGCCGCCGAACAAAGCCGCCGTTTCACCCCGGGGCGAAACGAGGGACTCCGGGGCGGTCTGGTCGAGGCCGGCGGTCTGGGTGGGGTGAGCGGCGAGCATCCGCTCGGCGAGCTCGCGGTGGCGCACGGCCAGGCCGTCGACGTCCTTCTCGGTCCAGCCGCGGGCGCGGCCGGCGCCGTGATGGAGGGTGCGGCTGCAGTCGTGGCCGGACCAGCGCAGCCACATCGAGCCGCGCACCAGCGGGGAGTCAAGGGCCGGGCGGCCCCGGTCCCCTGCCGGCCTGCGGAGTCTGTTGCCGAACGGGTGCGATGCAACCCTCACGGGTCGAATTCCGCCATCCCGCTGAGCCCGCCCTTGTGATCGCCGTACATTCGCTGACACAAACGGAAGTTGAAGGAGCACTTGTGGACGGACACACGTTCGGCTCGGACAGCAGTGTGGGATCGACGCGGGCCCTCGTGGAGGCACGACTGCCGGCCGTACGGGAACAGCGGCGCCGGCTTGAGGAGCAGCTGGCGGCCCTCATCGCCCAGGAGAACGCGATGGTGGCCGTGCTGGAGGGCTTGGATGTTCTGGCCCAGGCTCCGCTCAGGGAGCGGGACCAGGTGCAGGGCACCGCGCGGGTAGGCGTCGCGGACGAGATGTCTGCCGCCCAAGCGCGGTCGGCGCAGGAGCCCTCCGAGTCCCCCGTCGCCGAGTCCGACTCCGCTGGAGAGGCGGCTGCGGGCCGGAACGCTGGCCCGCGCAAGGCCGTCTCCAAGAAGGCAGCGGCGAAGAAGGCGACCACACGGAAGGCGGCCGCCCCCACGAAGCGAGCGGCCGCGAAGGCTCCCGCGGGCAAGGCGCCGGCGGCGGACGCCCGGGAACAGGATGCAACGCCCGCGCCGACCCCAGCCCCGGCTGTGAGGAAGACTGCCCGCGGCGCCTCCAAGACCACGGGCACGACGGCCGCCCGAGGAAAGGCGGCGCCCGCCAAAGCCCCAGGAGGTGCAGGCAGCCGGACGACGCCCGCGCGCACGGCGGCGGGCCGTCGGCGGCTGACCGACGCCGAGAGCGTGCTGGCCGTCCTCGGACAGGCCAAGGGCCCGCTGCGGGCCAGGGAGGTAACCGTCCTGCTCGGACTCGACGACCAGAACGGAGCACTCAACGCGGTACGCACGATGCTCGAACGCCTCGCCAAGACCGGACGGGCGCAGCGCACGGGCCGCGGCTTGTACGACGCGGTGGCCGGCTGACGGCCGTCACCCCTGTCGGACCTGGCCGATTCGGGTGGTGCCGATGGGTACCTCGGTACCACCCCGGCCCGTTGAGGGGATTCGAGCGGACGCTCCAGTTCCTTACGGCTGGTCGGCCCGTTGCTGCGGTTCGGGCGGTTTTGGCCCGGGTCTTGCGCCGGGACCACGCTCAGCCGGACGTCTGGTGAAGAGGGGCCATGGCCTGCTGGTGGGCCTGCCTGATCGTGAACGGGAAGCTCGATCCCCTGACGGGCGCCGATCTGAGGGGGTGGCGGGGCCGATCCGCTGCGCCGGGCCGGGCGGGTGGTAGGGCCCGGCGCCGTGAGGGTGCCGTGCTGGGCGGCGAAAGCAGCCGGACGGCGCGGTCCACCCCGGGGTCCTTCCAGAACAGGGGTCTCTCATCGCCCGTCGGCACTCGGCCGAGGAGGGTCCGGCCTCTCAGTCGCTTGAGTCGCTCATGCCTGCGGCCCAGTCATCCACGGTGGAAGTCACCTGGTCTTGCCGAGAAGGGCAGGACATCCACCGGGAAAGACCGCAACTGCGAAGCCAAGAAGGCCAGTTCACAACACAAATCCGAAATTCGCGACGCAGGCCGAGGCACTTCGAACGGGCGACTGCCGGATAGTTGGTCGATTCGCACGTGAGTGCTCGATCTCTTGTCCCGCGGAGGTGCCGCTGGAAAGATCTCGGCCAGCGTCGGCTACGAGCGGAGGACCCGCATGACCAGTCGGGATGCACTCGATGCCTACAGCGAGGCCCTCGCCGCCGGGGCCCGGTTCCTCATGCTCCACGACAAGACGCGGGAGCGTCCGGAGGAGGGCTGCGACCCGGTCGCCGAGCTTGACCGCCTGGCGCCCGTTTACACGGAGCTGCGCCACCTGCACGTGGCGGCGATGAAGTACGCCGAGGCCGTCTCGCCGGAGGCGTGGCGCGGAATCAACACCCTGGAGTGTGTGCGAGAGACCGAGGAGAGCGTGTACGCCTTCGCGACGAAGGTGATCGAGCCGCTGGCGGCAGCTGGTGCTCTCACAGCGTTCAACGGGCTGCTCCGAACCCGGCAGGCCACGAGCCGGTAGCTCCATCGCTCCTCCACGACCCCGAGGCTGGATAGGCCGGTTGTTCGGCGGCCGTCGTGCGCGCGCTGGACACGGGGCGCCGCCCGTGCGGCCCGTCGGCGAGGACCCCCGGGCGTGGGCGCGCCCCGCGGAGCTGGTGGACCTGTCCGGCCTGCCCCCGCGGGTGGCCCAGGAGATGGTCGAGGTCGCGGCGGCGATCGACGCGGCCGACCGGGCGCGCCAGGAGGGCGACCGGGCGGAGGCCGAACGGCTGCTGCGCGGCGCGGTTACTTCGGAGATCGACCCCTACCGCCAGCTGGCCGAGGAGCGGCTTGGCGGGCTGCTGTCCGAGGACGGCCGGACGGAGGAGGCCGTCGCCCTGTGGCTGCGCGCCGTCGAGGGGCCGGACCCCGCGTTGCGCCAGGCTGTCACCGTCCTGCTGGGCTACTACGCCTTCACCGACGCCGGGTTCCTGGTGAACGCCGACCCGGCGACCGCGCTGGCCCTGCTGCCCCACGCTGGCAGCGGGTTCGGGCGGGTGGGCGCCGCGGTGTACGAGGCCTCGGCCCATCGCCGCCTGGGGTCCGGGCCCGCGGTGCGCCGCCGGTTGCTGGCGCTGGACGCCGTCCGGTACGGGGACGGCGAGCTGGCCGCGCGGATCGAGGCCGTCCCGGTGCCGGACGAGGAGGGCTTCCCGCGCCGGCGCGCCGAGTGGGCCAGCGGCGCCCAACTGGGCGGCTGCCGCTGGAGCGTGGCCGGACACCCGGGGGCGGTGTCGGCGCTCGCCGTCGCCCCGGTGGCGGTGGGCGGCCGGGCGGTCGCCGTCTCCGGCGGGAACGAGGGCACCGTACGGCTGTGGGACCTGGCCACCGGGGAGCCGGTCGGCGAGCCGATGGCCGGCCACACCGGGCCGGTCCACGCCGTGGCGGCGGCCGAGCTGGACGGCCGGGCGGTGGCGGTGTCGGCCGGCACCGACGGGACCGTACGGGTCTGGGACCTGACGACGCGCCGGCCGCTGCACCCGCCGCTGACCGGGCACACCGACTGGGTGACGGCGGTGGCCACGGCGACCGTGCAGGGCCGCCCGGTGGCCGTCACCGGCGGCGACGACCAGAGCGTGCGGGTGTGGGACCTGGCCACCGGAAAGCCGGTCGGCAAGTCTCTGCGCGCGGGGGCGGGCTCCGGGGCGGACCGGGGCCGGCTGGCGACAATGACCACGACGGTGCTCGACCGCCGGCCCGTGGCGCTGACCGCCGACTTCGCGGGGGCCGTCCGGGTGTGGGACCTCGCGAAGGGCCGTCAGCTGCGGCAGCCGATCGCCACCGGGGCCCGCTCGGTGCAGGCGCTGGCCGCACTGGCGGTCGACGGCCGCCCGGCCGTGGCCGTCGGCGGGTCGGCCGGCACGACCACCCTGTGGGACCTGGCGACGGGCCGCCGACTGGGCGAGCGCCTGGTCGCCCGGCGCGACTGGCCGCAGACGGTGGCGGCGGTGCACACCGGGGCCGGGGCGGCGGTGGTCACCGCCGACGAGTCCGGCATGGCGCGACTGTGGGACCCGGCCGCCGGGCGGCAGCTCGCCCAGGCCTTCGCCGGGCCCCACGGCGGGGCCCAGTCCCTGGCCGCGACCGTGGTGGACGGGCGGCCGGTGGTGCTCGTCGGCACCTCCGACGGCCGGGTGCACCGCTGGGACCCGGACGTCAAGGGCCGGTCCGTGGGCGACCCGCTGCCCGGGCACGGCGACGACGTGAGCGCCGTGGCGGTGATCGAGGTCGACGGCACCGCGCTGGTGCTCAGCACCGCCCGGGACGGCTCGGCGCGCCTGTGGGACCTGGCCACCGGCGCCGCGGCGGGCACCCCCTTCGACGACCTCCGGGAGCCGGTGGAGGCGCTGACGACGGCGGTGGTCGAGGGCCGGCCGGTGGTGGTCACCGTCGAGCCGCTGCGCAAGGAGGCCCGGCGCTGGCACCCGGCCGACGGCAGCCGGGCGGGCGCGCCGCTGCTCCACGACAGCAGCGTGGGCGCCGTGGCGACGGCGGTGCTGGACGGCCGGGCGCTCGCCGTCACCGGGGACACGGCCGGCCTCGTCCGGATCTGGGACCTCGCCACCGGGGAGGTCCTTCACGGGCCGCTGGCCGGGCATCAGGAGGGCGTGACCGCGGTGGCCACGGCGGTGGTCGACGGCCGCCCGGTCGCCGTCACCGCGGACGAGGAGACGGTGCGGGTGTGGGACCTCGCCTCCGGCACCCCGGTCGGCGAGCCGATCGCGCTCCCGGACGCCGCGCCTTCCCGCGACGCGGAGGATGCGGACGAGGACGACGAGTACGACGATCCGTACGGCCCGGAGGTCACGGCAATGGCCACGGCGGTGGTCGACGGCCGCCCGGTGGTGGCGGTGGGCCGCGAGGACGGCCTGGTGCTCGTCTGGGACCTGACCACCCGTGCCCCGGTCGGCGCGCCCCTGCGCGTCGCCGACGACAGCCTCGACGCGATGACCGTCGCCCCGGTCGCCGGCCGCGCGGCCCTGGTCACCGGCGACCGCGACGGCACCGTCCGGACCTGGGACCTGGCCGCCCTCACCCCGATCGGCCCCGACCTGGTGCTGCCACTGCCGGTCGGCGCCCTGGCCGCCGCCCCGCAGGGCCGGCTGGTGGTCGGCTTCGGCTGGGAGATCGCGGTCTTCCGGCTCGTGGAGGCCGCCGACGCGTCCGCGGGAGCCCCGGCGGACGCCTGAGCCCGAGGGCACCGGAACGAGGCCGAGGCGTGCGTACGAGGTGCACCGGCTTCCTCGCCGGTGCTCCGGGTCCCCCGGTATCCGAGTTTCCTGGGAAACCCGCGGACCCCCGCGCCCGCCGCCCGCCGCCGGGAGCCGGTGGCGGTGCCGTCGGCGCACGATGCCTTGCCCATGGGTGCACGCGGTGGACGGCCGGCCGCTCATCGCGGTTCGGCGATGAGCAGCGGGCCACGCGGGCGGGCGGTGGCGGCGGTGGCGCTCTCCCGGAGAGGGGTGGCCGTGGCCAGCCTGAGGCGCAGGCGGGCGAGGACGGCCGCGGTGACGACGAGCATCTCGGTCCAGGCGAAGGACTCGCCGACGCACTTGTGCCGGCCCGCGCCGAATGGGATGAACAGCCTTGGGCGAGCGAGGTTCCCGGGACGGCGCCAGCGCTCGGGATCGAACCGCAAGGGGTCGGGGTAGAGCTTCGGGGACCGGTGCAGCGCGGTCGGGCTGAAGAGGGTCTCCGCCCCCGGGGGCAGGAGGACACCGTCGTACTGGAGCGGTGCCACCGCCCGGCGCATCAAGATCCAGTTGGGGGTGTGGAGGCGGAGGGTCTCGCTGATCGCGTGCCCCGTCCGTTCCAGGCGCGGCAGGTCGCCCGGGAACACGGCGCCGTCGGCGGCGACGGCGCGCACCTCCTCGCTCAGCTCGTCCTGGAGGTCCTGGTGCCGGGCGAGTTCGTGGAAGAGCCAGGCGAGCGTGGTGGCGGTCGTCTCGGTGCCCGCCAGGAGCAGCGAGACCGCCTCGTCCCGTACCTGGGCCGGCGCCATGGCGAGGCCGGTCTCCTCGTCGCGGGCGGTCAGCAGCAGGGACAGAAGCGTGTCGTCCGGGTCCTGGCCCTGGTGTCGGGCGGCGGCCTGGGCGACGATCTCGTCCACGACGGTGCGCAGGTCCCGGACCGCCGCGTCGAAGCGCCGGTTGGCCGGTACCGGCAGCTTCTCCAGCAGCGGCGACGGGTAGAGCGCCCGCTGAACGAATCCGGTGAGGACCACGGGCACGGCCCGGTCGATCCGGGCCTTCTGGGCGAGGCTCGGGCGGGTGGCGAACAGGGCCTCGAGCACGATGTCCCGGGCGAGTTCGTACATGCGCGGCTCGATCGGCGCCGGCCGCCCGGGCTCCCAGCGGGCCACCGCCGCCGCGGCCAGCCGCGCGGCCAGCGCGGCGTACCGGTGGATGCTGTCGCGGTGGAAGGCCGGTTGGACCAGCCGCCGCTGGCGGAGGTGGAACGCGCCTTCCGAGGTGAACAGCCCGTTGCCCAGCAGGCCGCGGGCCTTGTCGAAGACGAAGCCCTTCTCAGTCTTCGCGGCGTCCTCGACGAGCAGCCGGTGGACCAGCTCGGGGTCGGTGAGCACGTGAACCGGCCTGTGCCACAGGTGGATCCGCACCACCGGGCCGTGGTCGGCCAGCGACTGGAGGAAGGGTACGGGGCGGGTCAGCAGTGGGAGGAGGTGTCCGAGCAGCGGCAGGCGGCCCGGCGCGCACGGCGCGGTGCCGGGCGGGGTGTCGTCCTCGCGCATCAGTGCCTCGCCTCGGGGGCCGTCGGCACATCGAACCGCGAGGTGCCGCGGGACCAGTCGATGTGCCCGCGCAGCCACAGCCCGAGGCTCCGGGCGTACGCGGAGGCCGCGTCGCTGCCGTTCGCGTGGACGGTTCGGCTCAGTTCGACGAAGGCCCGCATCTTGGCGTCGCGCATGGCGCCGGCCGCCTGTCGGGCCTCGGCCGGGGTGCAGCGGTGGTGGCGGGCCAGGACCTCGACCAGGTAGTGGCGGCCCTGGCCGCCGGCCGCCTCCTTGGCGTGGGAGTACAGGTCGTTGTCCCAGCTCACCAGGTTCGCGGTGAGGTCCCTGAGCCTGCGCAGCGTGGGGCCGTCCGCCTCCGCAGCGGGGAGTTCGTAGCCTGCCGCGATGTCGATCAGGGCGAGGCAGGTGTACGTCGCCCCGGCGTGTCGGCGCATGGCCACGTACTCGGACAGGCCCGGTACCGCGCCCGCCTCGCGGTTGGCGGCCTCCCACACCTGTGCGGAGAGATAGTCGCGGACCGTGCACTCCCACCGGAACAGCTGTGACGGCGAGGCCTGTGCGGCGACCCGGTTGCGGATCTCCCGCAGGGCCGTCGTGTAGGCGCCGACCGGTCCGGACACCTCGCCGCCGGGCGGCTCGGGGTCGATCGCGCGGGCGAGCAGGGCGGTCGTGCGGGCCAACGGCCCGGGGCGGGAGCCGCGTTCACGGTCCTCGCAGTACCCGTCGTCGAAGGCGAAGAGCCACACGTACCAGTCGGACAGCAGGCGCAGCATCTCGGCGGAGACCTCGGGATTGGTCCGTGCGGCCAGGTGGCCGCTGCGCTGGCGCCCGATCCGGGCCGACTGCCGGAGCTGCCCGTCCAGCAGCCCGTGGCGTGCCAGCCAGGCCAGGCTCTGCTGGTCGGCCTGCTCGGCGTGGGGGTTGGTCAGGGAGGGGAAGGGGCACCACAGGTCGTCCGGGGTGCTGGATGGTTGCCCGCCGGGGAGATCGGTCATCGCTCTGCCGGCCTTCGTCTGGTTGGGGTCGCGGTCGGCTTCCGTGCCCCACCACGGTCGCGTGGGGTCGCCCGGCCTGCGTGGGAGGCCGAAACTAGTCCGGATCGGGGCAGGGCGATGTACTGCGCGCGCACCCGTGGTTGCCTCCCGGCGCACCGTCGGCCGCCTCACCTCACCCCGCCCGGCCGGTCCACGAGCGCACCGGCCGGGCGCCTGATTCCGCGCCAGGAGGCGACGGTGCCCGCCCCTCCTGTCGGTGCAAGCTCCAGCTGAAAGCTGCCCTACTCGGGCGCTCCAGGGGCGGGCAGACGAGCAAGATCCATGGCGCCGGCGACCGGAAGTGCCGACCGCTGGTGTTCATTCTGGCTGGAGCAGTCACGGTGGGTCCGTCGTCACGCGTGGTCGAGGCAGTGCCGACCGCGCGGCGGCCTCACGATCCTCAGGCGATCGACCCGGCGGCTGCCGACTCTCGGAATTCGACGACAGCTTCGCCGTTGGTTCGCGCCCACTCGGTCAGCATCACGATCGGCTCTTGGAGCGTCTGGCCGAGCGCGGTCAGACTGTACTCGACCCGCGGAGGCGCTTCGGCGTACACATGCCGGTCGATCAGGCCGTTACTCTGCAAGCGGCGAAGGGTCTGAGTCAGCACCTTGCGCGAAATTCCACCGGACAGCGCAACGAGCTCGCTGTGTCGCTTGGGTCCGTCGGTGAGCGCGAACAAGGTGACGACGGACCACTTGTTGGC
The DNA here is from genome assembly GCF_042883685.1 of Kitasatospora sp. NPDC058190. Classification (NCBI taxonomy): domain Bacteria; kingdom Bacillati; phylum Actinomycetota; class Actinomycetes; order Kitasatosporales; family Streptomycetaceae; genus Kitasatospora; species Kitasatospora sp. NPDC058190. The sequence goes on along the minus strand of NZ_JBHVVI010000106.1, from coordinate 18,646 downwards.
GATGATCTCGATCGCCAGCCGTGCGGGGCAGTCGGCGAGGAACACCGTGCCTGCTCTCAGGCCCCCTGCCGTGCTCGCCGTGTTAGCCGCGGTCATGCTCACGAACCGAAGGTTACCATTTGGTACCTATCGGGTCCCTAGCGTCGATGTCATGGAACTGCATTCCGTAAAGGGACCCATGCCCCCCACAGCGCTCGACCGCCAGCTCATCGCCGTCAAGCCCATCACTGTCCCCACCACCGACCGCGGCGTCGACCTGCAGGTCAAAGTCACCGCGCCAGCCGACGGGAGGAACCTGCCCGTCATCGTCTTCTCCCACGGCAACGCCTGGTCGATGGACGGCTACGAGCCCCTCGTGGACCGCTGGACGGCGGCCGGGTTCGTCGTGGTTCAACCCACCCATCTGGACTCCCGCCGCAACGGCATCGGCTTCAAGGATCCCCGCTTCGCCACCATCTGGCGGGTGCGCATCGCCGATCTGCACGCGGTCTTGGACGGCCTCGGCGACATCCTCGACCAGTTCAGCGGCCTGTCGACACGCGTCGACCGCGAACGCGTCGCCGTTGTCGGGCACTCCTGGGGAGCACAGACCGCCGGAGCCCTGCTGGGTGCCCGGGTCTTCGACGCCGAGGGGAACCCGGGCGAGGGCTTCTCCCACCCCGTCGTCAAGGCCGGCGCACTCGTGGCGGCGACCGGTACCGGCGACACCCTGACTCCCTTCGCACTCAAGTACCTCCCGTTCGCGCGCCCGGACTTCTCCACCATGACCACCCCCGCCCTGGTCATCGCCGGCGGAAAGGACCAGTCCGCCATGTCCACCCGCGGACCGGACTGGTTCACCGACGCCTACCACCTCAGTCCTGCCCCGAAGCGACTGCTTACCATCGCCGAGGCCGAGCACCTCTTCGGCGGAATTTCCGGCGAGGCCGTCAAGGACACCACCGACGAGAACCCCGCCCGTGTCGTCCTGGTCGCGGACGCCGTCTCCGCCTTCCTGCTCGATGTGCTCAGCGCCGACGGAACCCGCTGGCAGGCCCTGCAGGACCAGGTCGGCGCCAGCTCCGGCGCCTTGACCGTCGAGAGCAAGTAAGTGCTCCGCGGCCGGGCTCAGCAACCCGGGCATCGAGCCTGGCCACGGATTCGTCTCCCCATCGACAAGCAGCCCCACCGTTCTCCCGCAGATCCCGTCAGCGGCGCTGACCAGCGGCGATCAAGCTTCGCTGGCGCAAACCTGCATCGGTCAATGTTCAGTGACAACCGGTCAAGGTTCGGTGGCACGAGACAGCGGTCAGCGGGGCGCAGCCGAGGCCGGCGGACCGGCGCAGCCCGCTGCAACACGAAGTGCAACACACCCACCCACCCCCGCCCACGGCCACATAACACCAGGTCAGACCAGCAACACAGCCCCGTGTCGCACCCCAGCGCAACACCGCGTTGCACCCCGCGTTGCACCCCGCACCCACCACCAGCCCACCGGCCGCCCCTCCCCGAACACCACCACCAAGACAAGGCCGGCCCGACAGCAGCCCGGACAGGCCCAGCACCAGCGCCCCGCGCGGGCCCAGGACGGCGGCCCCGGACGGCGACCAGGACAGCCCACACCCGACGGCCGGCGGCACCGGCGGCGGCCAACACCCGAACAGCGCCCGCGGCCCCCACCCAGCACCCTGTCGCACCCACCTGTCGCGCCCCCACCACACACACGGGTTGAGGAGTATCCGCCCACGTCACACGGTGCGACAGCACCCCACGCGACAGCAGGGCGCGACAGGCAACGCGACAGCACCCACCAGCCACCCAGAACGACACCAGAACGTCCTCCTGGACGGCACCCACGGCCACCACCACAGCCTCCAGAGGGGCCTGACGACCACCCAGCCCCCTCCCCCAGCCGACCGGGGCGCCAGCGCAGCGAGGCGAGGCTCAGCAGCCCTTGCCGCCCACGACCGAGCGCGGCAGGCTCGGACGACGGCGCAGCACCGACGACCCCGAGCGAGCCCGGGACAGCCGGCGCCTGGTGGTCGGCGGCCCGCATCCGAGGCCTCCCTTGCGGCCCGGGGAGACTGCCAGGCACCGGTGCCTGGTCCGGCGAGGCGGATCCTGGCGTCGACTCCCCCGGTCGCACACCACCCCACAGGTCAGGAGCAGAGCCGCCTATTGGTCCCGTCCGGCTCGACCACGACGGCATCGCACTTTGCATGCCACGCCCCCGAGTACAGGTTCACAAGCACGGGCACGAGAGCGAGAACCAGTACGACAAAGACCAGCAGCACACCGAGCAGCCAAGGCTTCTTCATGCGCCTATGACGGGGACAGTCCCCAGCACGTTCCCGATCGTGGCCCCGGTACGCCACCACACGGCGCAGCCGGGCACCAGCGCGCCGGCGGGTACCGCGGACGTGCCGCCACACAGTGCCGAGCCAGGCCCAGCAGGGCCCGAACGGCGGCCGCAACGACGCCGAGGCGGACGACGACCGGCCGCCCTACAGGCCCCACAGGCCCACAGAACACCCCGCCACCAGGGAAAACCGCACCCCAATGACACAACCCACAACCCCCACAGCCCCGAACAACCGCCGGAACGGCGGCGGCACAGCAGGCCCCGCCCCGAGCGACGGACACGACGCGGGGCCCAGCCCGGACGGCAAGCGCAGGGACGACCAGGGCAGGGCGCAGCAGGCCCGGACGGCGGCCACCCGGCAACCCCGACCCAGACGACGCCGAAGGGCACCACCCGGCACGGAAGGCGCGAGGCCCGGCCCCACCAAACCGAACACCAACCCCCGCCACCACCCCCGCCCCCGCAATTCAGGCCCGAATTCAGAACACCACCGGCAGCCAATCCGTCAAAACAACCGAACGAAATACCTGGCAGAATTCAGCCCCGAATACAGCCCCACAACACCGAACCCACCCCGAAGCGGGCCGACCCGACCCCCGACCCCACCCGCCACCACACACAGTCACCGAACCAGCCACCACCCACCGACCACCCCCAACAGGACCAACCAAAGGTCCAGACAATATGGCGCGTATAGCCGTTTCACGCCTCTAGCTCTCAACAGGTCACACCTGTCGATCAGCCTGCCGTCGACCAATGAGGATCGGCGTCGACGGTGATGGCAGTGCCGAATCCGTTGGCCGGGGAAGAGGCCCAAGCTTCTTCCCCGGCCAACCCGGTGTTCCAGTCGCTCTACTGCAGCAGACCTGAGGTGCCAAGGCCGCGGTACAGGCGCAGCGGGCCAGCGATAACGATCAGCACCAGCTCTTCACCGCGATACAGCGAGACACTTCACCGCGCACCCGGCTCCACCGTTCACCAACCCCGGCCACGAACACCCGTGACCAGGGAAGAGAACCCCGGCCACCCCGGTGAACAGTCATGCCGAGCCAGTGAAAACCAAACGCCGATCATCACCAACAGGTCCAACCAAAGGTCCAGACAACCCGGTGTGCGGGGCCATTCCACGCCGGATAAGCCCCAACAGGTCACACCCGACGGTGGGAGATGAGCTACTCCCCTCCCTGGCCCACACGCGCGGCTCGCCGCCGGGCATCCGCCTCTTCCGCACGGGCCTGCTTCGCTGCCCGCTCGGCCAGTCGCGCGGGGCAGAACTCCTCCTCCGTCCGGTAGTCCACCGCCCGGCGCAGCTTGCGGCTGGCAGACCAGCGGCAGGCGCGGGCGTGGCGGCGTACGGCCCTGGGACGCATACCCAGGAGGGCCGCGAGCAGGCGGATCGCCCGCTCGGTGGTCTTGTCCGGGACATCGGTAGTCCAAGCTCAGCAGGCCGTCGGCGTACTGCTCCAGCAACGCCAGGAGCCGTGTCTGGACAGTGCGCAGCTCCGCCACCGGACAGTTGCCCCGGCTACCGGCGGGGTGGGCCTGGCAGGGCGCTGTGGTCTTCTTCGTCGTCGTCATGGCGTCACCCTGGCCGAGGCCGGCTGTGGATAGCCGACGGTGTCGACAGAACAAAGCCGCCCAGCCGGAGGTCACCGGCTGGTCCTCGCAGCGGAAGGCAGCAGGCCCGGCGGGGCTTGCTCGATGCCGCGCAGTGCGAGGGCCGCGGTGCGGGTGCGCTCCAGCCAGCTCACCCAGCACCTCGACCCCGCCACGCTGCGCCAGCTGGTCGACCTTGCCCACGCCCGGCGCGCGGTCGCGGTCCTCACTGAGCTGACGCCCCGCTCGACCTCTGCCTCTCGCGGAACTCGTCCAGGCCCGGCCACCAGCGGGTACCGGAAGACGAACTGCGCTACCAGCACCGCATGGCCCGCTCCGCCCGCGCCCTCCTCCTCCACGAGGGCTTCGACGAGATCCGCCACCACCGCGCCGGGCACTGACGCCGCGCGCCACCGCGCCCCTCCCGGCGATACCCGCTCTGGCCGCCGGCACAGCGCCGCCGCCCTGTGAACGTGACGGTCAGCGAGAGCTGCGCTCGCCGGGCGACATCGCCGAAGGAACGCGAGGCCGGCAGCCGGGCTCTCGACGCCCACATCGCCCGAATCACCGTCGGATTCCGCCTGCCGCCCAGCTGATCGCCGCTCTCTTGGCCGGGCCCGCGGCGCCCGCTGGTGATGGCCCGAGGGCGTGCGTCCCGGGACCGGCGGGCGCCGGTGTGCAGCGTAGTGGGGTGGCCGGTGTGCGGGGTGGCGGTGCGCAGGCCGGGACCGCGGGAGCAAGGGGGGATGCCCGGCTCCCGGCCGGGGGAGGCTGCGGCCGTGCGTGGGTGCGGCCGCTCTGCTCGGCAGCCCCGTCTTGGGGACGGTGGGGTTGCGGTGCCGGGCCGCGCCCTTTCCTCGCAGGCGTCAACAATGTCATGACGCACATCAGTTAGCGCGCTACGTGTCCGGCGGCACCGACCATGCCGGATCGAAACGTGTCGGGATCACCAGATCCACCACCTGCTACGTAGTGTGATTCAGTGATCACAATTAGGTGATCACTGGTGTGTCGCCGCCACTGGTGTGGCTGGCGCAGGCTGCCCTTGTGAGGTGGAGGTACCAGTGGTCGGGCATGGGAGACAGCGGACCGGTTCGCATCGCGGCACGGGGCCCGAGGAAAGGGGGCAGCGACCACGGCCACGGGCGTGGGTGCGGATCTTCATGGCGGGACTGGCCATGCTGGCAGGACTGGCCTTGCCGGCCGCCGCCTCATCCCGGGCCTGGGCCGCCACCTCCCCGAATGCCTATGTCGCTAACTTTGAGTCGAACTCCGTGTCAGTGATCAATACCGGCACCAACACGGTCATCGCCACCATCGGCGTCGGTAGCTCCCCCTTCGGGGTCGCGGTCGCCCCGAACGGCGCGCACGCCTACGTGGCCAATTTCGGATCGAACAACGTGTCGGTGATCGACACCGCCACCAACACGGTCACCGCCACCGTCGGCGTCGGCAGCGGGCCGAGGGGTGTCGCGGTCACCCCGGACGGAGCGCACGTCTACGTCGCCAACCAGGGCGACAACACGGTGTCGGTGATCGACACCGCCTCCAACACCGTCATTGCCACCGTCGGCGTCGGCGCCGCCCCGACCGGCGTCGCGGTCACCCCGGACGGCGCGCACGTCTACGTCACCAACGCGCAGTCGAACAACGTGTCGGTGATCGAAACCGCCACCAACACGGTCACCGCCACCGTCGGCGTCGGCGCCAACCCGGAGGGTGTCGCGATCACTCCGGACGGAGCGCACGCCTACGTCACCGACGCAGGCTCAACCGTCGTGTCAGTGATCGAAACCGCCACGAACACGGTCACTGCCACCATCGGTGTCGGCAACAGCCCGGCCGGTGTCGCGATTACTCCGGACGGCGCGCACGCCTACGTCAGCAACGAGGGATCGAACAGTGTGTCGGTGATCGCCACCGCCACCAACACGGTCACCGCCACCGTCGGCGTCGGCGCCAACCCGCTGGGCGTCGCGGTCGCCCCGAACGGCGCGCACGCCTACGTCACCAACGTGAACTCGAACAGTGTGTCGGTGATCGCCACCGCCACCAACACAGTCACCGCCACCGTCGGCGTCGGCGTCAGCCCGACCGGCGTCGCGGTCAACCCGGTCAGTCCGGCGCCCTCCCTGACCATCACCAAAACCCACACCGGCAACTTCACCCCAGGCCGCCAGGGCACCTACACCATCACCGTCGGCAACAACGGGACCGCCCCCACCGACGGCACCACGGTCACCGTTCACGACACCCTCCCGGCCGGACTCACCGCCGTCAACATCAGCGGCAGCGGATGGCGCTGCACCACGAGAACCCTCACCTGCACCCGCAGCAACGTCCTCAACCCCGGGAACGCCTACCCGCCCATCACGCTGCGGGTCCGCGTCGCCCGCACCGCCACCGGCACCCTCACCAACACCGCCACCGTCAGCGGAGGCGGCGACGGCACCGCCACCGCCACCGACCCCACCACCATCGACCCCTGCGACGACCACCACCACTGGTAAAGAAAGCACCAGAGGCCGCCACCCCCGCCCGGGATGGCGGCCTCCTGGCATTTCGGGGCGACGCCGTGGCGCCAGCGGCGAGGCCGAGACGCACTCAAGAACGGCGGGCCCGACCAGCCTGATACCGTCGGCAGGACCCCCAGGAGAGAATCTGATGAATGGTCAGAGCTGTTGAACTTGTTCTTCGTGCGCAGGCGCAGGCGGCCGGGTCCCGGGGAACGAGGGGGGACGGTTCCACGGGGCCCGGCCGGTGGGAGGCCAGCAGCGCCGAGCCGCGGCGCGGCTGCTCTGCTCGGCGGCCCGGTGGTGCTGTGGTGGGGCCGCCGTGCCGGGAATGCTAGACCCGTTGATCGGTTAGTGGCCAGGGCTTTGACCTGCAATCTTTCGGCCGCACGCGATCCACCGCACCGGTCAGCGCAGCAGCACGTACAGGCACAGCGCCCAGCCCGTCGCGTGCACCGCCCAGACCCCGGCCCTCGCCGGGCAGGAAACACGACGGGCCGTCGGCCTCAGGACAGCAGGTCCAAAGCCGGGTGGATCCGGCCGACATCCAGTATCCCGTAGATCGGCACCCCCGCCGGGTAGATGCGCCCGGCGTCACGGACCTGCACGTCCGGGGTTCAGAGCCAGCCTTGGTGGGCGGCTTTGATGCCGGCTTCGAAGCGGCTGCTGGCGCCGAGGCGTTCCATGATCGAGGACATGTGGCGGCCGACGGTGCGTGAGGAGATGCCGAGGCGTTGGCCGGCGGCGTCGTCGGTGAGGCCGGAGCTGAGCAGGCGCAGGAGTTCGCGCTCTGTGGGGGTGAGGCTGGTCTGGGGGTCTTCGGGGGTGGTGGCGCCGAGGGGGACGGCCGTGTTCCAGGCCTGTTCGAAGAAGTCGAGGAGGGCGGCGAGGATGCCGGGTTCGGTGACGTACAGGGCGCCCTTGCGGTTGTCCGCGGGGTCGATGGGGACCAGCGCCTGGGTACGGTCGAAGACGACCATGCGCTGAGGGATGGTGGGGGCGGTGCGGACTTCGCTGCCCTGGCCGAGGAGCCAGTGGGCGTAGGCCGCGACGTGGGGCTGGTTGCGGGTGGCGTCCTGGTAGAGGGTGCGCATCGTGATGCCGCGCCCGAGCGCCTCGGCGTCGGCGGGGCGGCTGGCGGCGAGGTCCTCGGGGCGCTGGTTGCCGGGCTGGCTGCTGAGGACTTCGGTGGTGGCGTCGTGGCCCATCTGTTCGAGGCGGCTGCGGATGGCATCCATGCCGAGGAGGCGTTCGCCGTGAGTGGTGCGGTGCTCGGCGCGTTCGGCGACCATACGGGTGACGGCGGCGCGTGAGGCCGCCAGTTGGGCCTGGCGGGCGGCGAGTTCGGCCTCCTGGCTGGCGAGGATGCCGGCCAGGCCGATGTCGGGGCTCACGGCGCGCATCTGCCCGGGCCGATCGGCGGAGGCGCGCACGAGGGTGAGCCGACTCAGCTCGTCGAGGTGGTCGTGCACCTGGACGGGGGTCAGGCCGCAGTGGGTGGCGATGTCGTCCACGCTGAAAGCGGGATGGTCGAGCATGGCCTGGTACACCGCTGCGGCGGGTGCGGTCAGTCCCAGCACCTCGAGCATGTTTCCCCCCCGGTAGCCCTGTCGGGCGCTCAAACGTTCAAGATCATCCAAACAGCCTTCCAATGCTTCACTCAAGGCCCATTCGACCCTTTTGTGCCGTCTCGCACCATGCGTGCGGGGATTGCGTCGCAGGTCACTGCCCTAGCGCCTGTCGGGTGCATGTCACTCATGTCTGACTCCGGACAGTCCGGTAGGCGACAGCCGGAACACCTTCCGGCGGCGTCGGCGAGCGGCAAAGCTGTTCATCGCCGCCAGGGAGAGACCCCGGGCGGCAACCGGACGAAGCGCCAACCGCGGGGCGCCCTGCCGGTACAGGACAGCCACACCCATCAGCAGTGAAGGACTCCCGCCATGCTCCGCACCCGTATCGCCCAGGCCGCCGCGGTCGCCACCGTCGCCCTCGCTTCAATCGCCCTCGCGCCCTCCGCCGCCGTGGCGGCCACGGTCGGCGCCCCCGCCCCGGCGGTGTCCCTGGAGAGCATCGGCTGGGGCGGATGAGCCGGTCATGGAGATCATCTACGCCAGCCTGATCCCCCGACAGTCCGACGACGGCGTCCAGTCGAACCACGAAGCCGAGGTCGTGGACGCCCTGTGGGCCCACTGTCTGCCCGGTGACGGGCTCCAGCACGTCAGCGCACGTCCCGAACCCGGACGGGTCGACCTCCTGTTCTACTTGCTGACCCTGGACTCCCCCGACGCGCCCAGCGCCCTCCAGCGCGTCCACACCCTGATGCTCCGAAGCCACCGGACCTCGCCCTGGCTCAACCGGCGCTACCTGTCGCCCGAGCCGCTCACGGCGTACGAGGGCATCACCACCGGTTGAGCACCACGCCCGCCGGGCCCGGCACCGTCCGGCCGGCCTCCGGGACTGTGACACGAACCCAGGCCTCGCTCGATTCACCGCCTTCCTCGCACCTCCAAGCCTTCGCCGGCGCCCTCTGCCCCTGCCGCAGCCCTGCCCCGGGCCGCACGCCCTGCCGGCACGCCCTGAGCGAGTCCTCCGGACCGCCCTTCACCGCCATCGCCCTGACGCCCGACCACCTGATCCGCGCCCAACCCAGGAGAACCCCTGTGGCCACCAAAACCTCGACTCTCGTCCGCGCCGCCGTCGCGCTGTGCGCCGTCGCCGCCGGCGGTTTCGCCTGGGCCGGCCTCGATACCGGTGCTCAGGCCTCGGCGGTGGCACCCGCCGGCACGCCGGCCCCGCCGCCATCCGCTGCAACACCGTCCGCTACAGCCTCAACCGCCCCGGCGGCCCCGTCCACCCCGGCCGCGACGCCGACCAGCACGCCGTCCGGCCCGGCCAGCCAGGCGCCGCAGACGCCCACCAACAAGCCGACAACCACCGGCACCGCAGCAGCGCGGCCCACCTCTCCCGCACCAGGTACGGCGGCCGCCCCCCAGCAGACGGACCGTGTGTCGGCGGTCGTACCCGCCCCCCTGCCTCCCGCGCAGCTGCCCGCCAACGCCGCTGCCGCCTGGAAGCCGATCGCGCCGCCGAACACCAGGGCCACCACCCACGATGTGCGCCTCAACGAGTGCGCCGCCGTCAAGGGCGCCACGACCTGGCAACAGCAGGGCTACGTCAGCAGCTTCAAGACCCCGGCCATCCAGGACACGTTCACCTTCACCGACGCCACGACCGCCCAGCAGGCGTACACGGACGTCCTGAACGCCATGAACACCTGCCAGCAGCAGTCCCGCGCCCTGCAGAGCTCCGCGAAGATTTCACCGGACGCCCAGGTCGCCACGACGGCGACAACCGCCGAGGGCACCGCCTACTCGCGGCAGTGGACCGCCGTCGCCGGGATGTCCGCCCCCGGCCCGCAGACCGGCCACATCTACCTGGTCCGCCACCAAAACATCCTGGCAGTCCTCCAGTTCGCCGTCCCCGCAGACACCCCCGGCGCCAACGCGCTGACGGCGGCCGACGACCGAACCACCCTGACCAACCTGGCCAACCAGCTGAACACCGCGCCCGCGGCCGCCGAGCAGCACTCCTAGCGGCGCTCACCATCCGACTTCATCACCACCCGACACCGAGAAGGAACCCCTCCATGTCCCGCGTCTCCCGCGCTGCCGCCCGCTCGCTCGCCACCCTCGTCGCCGCCGGCGTCGGCGCCACCCTGTTCACGGCGGCCGCACCGGCGCAGGCGGCCTCGACCGCGGGCGGCACCATCACCCGCAGTGAGGTGCTGGCCCGCGCCCAGAGCTGGGTCAACGAAGGCGTCCCCTACAACCAGCAGGGCTACAAGACCGACGCCAACGGCACCTACCGCGAGGACTGCTCCGGCTACGTCTCCATGGCCTGGCACCTGACCGACAGCCTGAACACCATGACCCTGCCGAACGTCTCCACCCAGATCAGCTTCTCCCAGCTGAAGGCGGGCGACGCACTCGACTACACCGCGGACCACACGTTCCTGTTCGCCGGCTGGACCAACCAGTCGACCGGAGACTTCACCTACTACGCCGAGAGCAACAAGTACGACCCCACCCACGGCCCCACCAAGGCGAACATCAACAGCAGCAGCCTCGAAGGCTGGCCCACCGGCAACTACACCGCCCTGCGATACAACAACATCGTCGACGACGCCCCGCCCGTGACGATCCGCCCCTCCGCCGTGGGTGTGTTCCGGGACGGGACGTGGGCGCTGCGTAGTGGTTCGGGTGCGACGACGTCGGCCGGTTTCGGGCAGCCCGGTGACATCCCGATCACGGGGGACTGGGACGGTGTCGGCCACGACCAGCTCGGTGTGTTCCGGCCCTCCACGACCACGTTCGCGCTTCGGCACGACGACGGCTCCAGCGACTCGCTGGTGTTCGGCAACCCCGGTGACATCCCCGTCCCGGGCATGTGGGACCACAACGGCCACGCCCAGATGGCGGTTTACCGGCCTTCGACGAACGCCTTCATCGTCCGCCACGACAACGGCAGCACCGACTCGGTGGTCTTCGGCAACCCGGGTGACATCCCGATCGTCGGCGACTGGGACGGCGTGGGCCACACCCAGATGGGCGTCTTCCGCCCCGCCGCCAACGGCTCCCAGAACACCTTCGCCCTGCGCCACGACGACGGCACCGTCACCACCGCGACCTACGGCAACCAGGGCGACCTGCCCATCGTGGGCGACTGGGCCGGCAAGGGCCGCACCACCTTCGGCGTCTACCGCCCCGGCACCGCGACCTTCGCCCTCAACAACGCCTACGCCGGCACCCCGGACAGCGTGATCACCTACGGCAACCCGGGCGACACCCCCGTCACCGGCAACTGGAGCTGACCACCCGACACCCACCAGGCGGGGCCGCCGCACCGGCGGCCCCGCACCGCGTCCCGCCCGAACACCACCACCGCCGGAGGAACCACGATGACCAGCCCCTCGAGCCGCTCGAAGACGCGAACCGCCCTGACCCTCCTGGCCGTTGCCGCAGTCGCCGCCACCCTGAGCACCGGGCAGGCCGAAGCGGCTTCGGTGGCGACCTGGGACAAGGTCGCCCAGTGTGAGAGCACCGGAAACTGGAGCGTCAACACCAACAACGGCTACTACGGCGGCCTGCAGATCTCCCTCGCCAACTGGAAGTACTACGGAGGCACCGCCTACGCGGCGCGGCCGGACCTCGCGACCAAGCAGCAGCAGATCCTCATAGCCGAGAAGATCCTCGCCGACCAGGGCCCCGGGGCCTGGACCTGCGCCCCTGGCACCGGTCTCGCCAAGGGCGGCCCCGACCCGTACCCGGCGCAGCCCGCACCCGTCATCAAGTCCTCCGCCGTGGGTGTGTTCCGGGACGGGACGTGGGCGCTGCGTAGTGGTTCGGGTGCGACGACGTCGGCCGGTTTCGGGCAGCCCGGGGACATCCCGATCACAGGGGACTGGGACGGTGTCGGCCACGACCAGCTCGGTGTGTTCCGGCCCTCCACGACCACGTTCGCGCTGCGCCACGACGACGGCTCCAGCGACTCGCTGGTGTTCGGCAACCCCGGTGACATCCCCGTCCCGGGCATGTGGGACCACAACGGCCACGCCCAGATGGCGGTTTACCGGCCTTCGACGAACACCTTCACCGTGCGCCACGACAACGGCAGCACCGACTCGGTGGTCTTCGGCAACCCGGGTGACATCCCGATCGTCGGCGACTGGGACGGCGTGGGCCACACCCAGATGGGCGTCTTCCGCCCCGCCGCCAACGGCTCCCAGAACACCTTCGCCCTGCGCCACGACGACGGCACCGTCACCACCGCGACCTACGGCAACCAGGGCGACCTGCCCATCGTCGGCGACTGGGCCGGCAAGGGCCGCACCACCTACGGCGTCTACCGCCCCGGCACCGCCACCTTCGCCCTCAACAACGCCTACGCCGGCACCCCGGACAGCGTCATCACCTACGGCAACCCCGGCGACACCCCCGTCACCGGCAACTGGAGCTGACCACCCGACACCCACCACGCGGGGCCGCCACACCAGCGGCCCCGCACCGCATACGCGAGTCGTTTCAAGGCGCTCACCAGCGGGACCGTCAACAACGTGGTCCACGTCTACGCCCTGGGGATCGACCCGCAAGATGTACACCGAGGACGCGGACTACAACACCGGCCAGCGGACCCCTGGCTGGACCGAGATCCCTGGCGGCACCCAGGCCTGACACCCCTTGTGGCCTGCATGACAACTGCAGAAGACACCGCATCTACGGCGTGACCGCTGTGCAGCACATCGTGGGCAGCTAGGGACGGCCCAGGAGGCCGGCAAGCCGCCTGGCCAGGCAAGCATCCGGGCCCCCGCCCCGTCTGATCTACCTCAGCGAAACCGGCGGATGCGGGCGCCGAAGAGCCCCTCGTCGGAGCCCCACGCGGCTGAAGCCCAACGCACCGAGCGGAAGGGTCGTCACGCCGCCGTCCGGCCAGACACAGCAAAGCGGACGCGGCACCGCCGGATCGGCCGGAGGCCGATGTTCCCAGGACTTGTCCGGTCGATCAGGTTCGGGGCCGGCGTGGACGGGTGGGGTCATTAGCCGCGCGGGGATCGTTCCCCCCGGCGGCGCTGCGGGATGTATGCCGCCGACTCTCCCGAGGTGGTGACCGGCACGCGGTTTGGACTGGACGAGCCGAGCGAGGGAGGAAGTTCCGCCCCACGCGCACGGCCGGTTACCAGGAGTACCGGTCGACGGATCGGTCCGGGCGCCCTGGCGAACCCGTGTGTGAAGCCGGGGCGGAGTCCGGTAGCGTGCACGAAGGAGTGCCGGGAAGCCTGGTCGGCGAACAAGGGACAGCTGTGTCCGCAGGCCGATCCGGGGGTGGTGTGCGTGGCGCTCGACGCGAGGTCCGCCGGCACGCCGTCAGCCCGGCCGCGGCTGCGGACCCGCCGCCCCTCACGCCGGCCCCGGCCCCCTCAGGCGTTACACACCGTCCACAGGGCTTCAGTGGACTTCGGACAGCTTCCGAGAACTGAGACACCGTCCGGCGTTCCGGCCGCCCGGTGCCGTCCGACCCCGGAAGGGGGCGGGGCGGCACGCCCCGGCGACGGCAACCCAGGCGTTCCGGCCACGCACCGGACCGGGGGGAGAACCGTCATGACCCACCGTCCCTCACCATGGACCCGCACCGGCGGCGCGCTGCTCGCTGCGGCGGCGCTCGTCCCGGCAGCGGCCGCCTGGTACGTGTTCGCCGTCCGGATGCCGGACGACACCGAGCGGTCCCGCTCGTACTCGGTCGCCGCGACCTGCCCGGCCGAAAGCCCGGGCACGACCGTCGAGGAATGCGTGCGCACCGTGCCGTTCACCGTCAGCGGCACGGTCCTCCGGCACAAGGACCACCTGGCAACGCTGGACGGCGCGCCGTCCTGGAGCGGCACGGTGCGGTTCGGCAACCCCGGGCCGCTGCTGGAGGACCTGAAGCCCGGCGACCGGGTGGACGGCACGGTGTGGCGCGGCCAGGTGATGCGTCTGGAGCGGGCCGGCGTCGCGCAGGCCTCCGTCGACGAGCCCCGCGACGAGGCGCAGCTCATCGCCGGGCTGGGCACTGCCGTCGCGCTGCTGGCGGTGCTCGCCGCCGCCTTGGGCGCACTACTGTTCACCGGCCGTCCCACCACGTTCGCCCTCGCCCGGTCGCTCTTCTTCTGGACGCTGTTCTCCTGCGTCATGCCCGCGGTGCTCGCGTCCTGGGCCGGCCTGCCGTGGTGGACGGTGCCGGCCGCAGCCATCCCGACTGCGCTGTTCGTAGCGGAGGCGGTGCGGCGCCGGAACACAGGGAAGGCCCCGGGGGAACCGCAGGGGTTCGTGGCCGGCCGTCTGCCTGCTTGACCCCACCGGCAGTCGGCGCGGTTGCCGCCGGCTCCCCACTGTGGGCCTGCCGGAGCACGAACGGCTCCGGTTCCCCGACGCCGAGCAGCACGTGCTGAAACTGCCTCGCACCGTCCGCTACGAGCACTTCCGCCGCTCGCAGCGGGCGGCGCGTCACCGCAGCGCGGAGCCGCGGGTCTTCGAGCGGACGGGCTCCACCGTCGTGGCGGAGCGGACGACGCGGAGCGGCCCCGGGACCGCTGCTCGGCCAGGACTTGTCCGGGCGGCGATCAAGTGCGGAGCCAGATGACAAGGGCCGCTGTAGTGGTTTTGCCGGAGTCTCTTCAGGTCGACTCGCGATCGCCGCTCTTCGTGGCGAGCCGTGTCTGGTTGGAGATTGCCGGACATGCGTTTCCGGAGGCCGGGTGGAGCGATTCGTCGCTGTCGGTGCTCGGGTCGATGGGGACGGCGATCCGCCATGCCCTGAATGACGGAGAGGGCGATGTCTCCCGGCGCCGTCCCGGCCCCACCGGGCCTGCCCGGACGCCCCGCGGCCCGCCGAGCAGGCCGCCGACGCCATCGCCGCGCGCCCGGTGGAGCGCGGCCAGCTGGTCGGCATCGAGTGCCTGGCCGTCGGGCTCGGCCTGGTCGGGCGAGGAGGGCGGCGGCAGCCGGAACAGCGGAGAGGTCGTCATGCCGGGTGCAACCGCCCGCAGGCCCGGACGGTCACGGCCAGCAGCAGCCAGGCCCGTCCGCTGCTCGTCGTCGCCGAGCGGCCGGTGCAGTGCTGCCAGCAACGGCTACTTCCTGCTGGGCAACCTCGAGAACTCCATGCGCCTGACCCACGCCCACACCACCGAGACCGCGCTCGCCGGACTCCTGCTCTCCGGCTTCGGCGAGGTGTCCGTCAGCGAGCGTGAAGCCCTCGCGAAGCTCGTCGGCAACCAACTGGGCGTGGGTACCCGTACCGGGCACCTGTGGATCACCGCCGTCGAGCAGGCGGCGCTGGCGGCAATCGTCGCCGCCCAGCTCCCCAGGAACGCCGAGGCGCTCGAGGACTTCCGCAACGGCTGGCGTCTGGGCTGAACCGCCTGGTGGTGGCCTACACCGCAGGGCCACCATCCTCACGACGATCGCCGCCGCCGTTCTACCGCAACCTGCTGTCCGTGACCGTCGGCCATATGCTCCTGTCGAACTTGCCCCCGCGAGCAGCTGGCGCGACCGTGTCAGGCCGTCGCGCGGGCGGCCTTGGTGCGGGCGGCGTCGAAGACGGCGGCCGGGTTCCCGTAGTAGATCCACGGGCCGGCGATCTCCCGGCCCATCCCGCGGAAGAGGTCCAGGGCCTGCGCCGGGCGGCCGTTCTCGATCAGGCCGTGGGCGATCCAGCCACGCGCCGGGACGATGCCGGGGTGGGCAGGGTCGGCGGCTGCCAGGTCGGCCAGGGCCGCGTCCAGGGCGGCCGTGTACTCGGCGGAACGGTAGAGCGGGGCCGCGGACTTGTCGCGCAGGACCTCCTCCCAGTACGCCCGCAGCTTCAGCACTGTCAGCAGGCTGCCCGCCGGCGCTCCGGCGATCGCCTTGTCCGCGAACTCGTGCATCAACTCGTTGCTGCCGAGCCACTTCTCGCACCAGTACTGCAGCGCGGCGGTGTGCGCGCCGTAGTGGTGGGGCTCACGGGCCACGATCTCCGACCACAGCGCACGGTAGCGCTCGTGCGACCAGCCCTGGCCCATTGCGATCGGCTGCTGCATCACCCAGGCGTTCGGGTCCCCGGCCGGGGCGAGTCGGATCGCCTCGTGCGACACCTCCGCCGCCTCCTGCAGTACCTGGTGGAAGCCCATCGCCTGCTCGCGGGTCACCTCGGACGCGTACTTCCCGGTGCGGATCTCCCACGCCCGCTTGACCAGGGCGCAGGTCTGCACCTGGGCGGCCTCGGGGCTGTCCGGCTGCTCCTTGCGCCACTGCCAGAGCCAGGTGTCGTCGGTGGCCGCGAGGTCTCCGAACGGGTCCATCCGGGCGTAGCGGGTGCTCCAGTCACGGTCACCTTCCGAGAGGTAGGCCGCGGCGGGTCGCCAGTTCCCCGCCTTGGCCGCGTCCAGCGCGGCCTGCGCCGCCGGGTCGGCGGTTTCGCTGCCCACTTCGACCAGTTCGGCGCGCGGCACCAGGCCGGCTGCGGGCGCGTCGTGGCCGGCGGTGGCCTTGCGGTGCTTGTTCAGCCAGAGGGCCAGCCTGATGAGGAGGACGAGGAGGGTGACGATGACGAGCGGGTGGGGCATGGACCTGCTTCTCTACGGAACTTTGTCGCACAGGTGTGCGTTTCATGGAGATCGTATCGTTTGGGCACGGAGCCGTGAACGGGTTTCCCGGCAGGCCGACGCCCACGTACCGCAGTTGACTCCGCACTACCGCTGGCGCCGCTGCACGTCTTCCTCTCCGGCGCCGCCGAGCATGTCGGGGGCCGTCTCGGTCGGCGATCCGTCCTATCGCACTATCAAGGGCATCCTGGTCGCCGGCACCGAGACCATCCCGAACCCGACACAGGCGACGGCGGAGCGGCGGCCTTCCTGCACTGGCCCGAGGGCCTGTTCGGCGCCACGATCCCCACCCAGACATCGGACGAGCGCCATGGTGACCAGGGGCACGCCGACGCTGAGGAGGCCGCCCGATGAGCGTGCTGGACACTGCCCTGCGCGAGTCGCTCAAGTCCCTGCGGCTGTCGGGGATGCTGGAGACCCTGGACGCCCGCCTCGCCCAGGCCCATGGCGGCGAACTCGGCCACCTCGACTTCCTCCAGGTCCTCTGTCAGGACGAGAGAGAGCGCCGCGAGAGCGTCGCGTTCGAACGCCGTCTGCGCAAGGCGAAGTTCGAGCAGCAGGTCACTCTGGAGGGCTTCGACTTCAACGCGTCCCCGAAGCTGCCCGCCGCCCAGATCCGTGACCTGGCCGCACTGCGCTGGCTCCACGCCGGTGAGTCCGTCATGGCCGCGAGGAGCGCCGCTCCGGTCGATCGGGCGGGTCGCATGGTGGGCATGCGCAGCATGCCTGCCTGTCCGGGCCGCGGTGACCAAGTGTGCCACGCCCGCCCGTGCGCGATCCGCCTGGAACCCATCGGCCTTCGCGCAGGTGCGCGGTGGCGCCCTGCAAGTCGCGTGGCGGGTTTGTCCACTTGGCCACCACACCCATGTAGATGCTCGACCCGTAGATTTCAGTGCAGATCTTCGGACCGGACCAGTGATGGGTGCATGCGTCTGAGCTGCGAGTCTGGGCGGCGGCGGGGGCTGCGGTGGGCAGGACGATAAGGGCAAGGACCGTGCTGACAGCGGCGGCCCGACGGGCGGAGATGACAGATCGGCTCATAGCAGGCTCTTCCGGTTGCTGTTGGGACAATCTGGTGAACACTGCTACGCCGTACAGGGTCACGGGCACGAGCACGCCCAACCCTCCGGATGACGGACGGTCAGGCGAGTAGCGCGGACAGAGGCATGGGCAGCTTGCCTACCCGCCCCGGTTCAAAGGCGCCAGATTCGCCTCACCACCCGGTGACGGTGCGACGGCCGGCTGGAACGCCCGCATAGGGCAGCGTCCTGGGGCGACGACGTCGCCTGATCCGTTGCCTATGCGGAGGCCGCGAGCAGTTTCGGCCGGTCGGAATCGGACCAGTCGACAGCGCGGACGACGTCCCGGGACCAGGCCCGCCAGCCGTGGATGCTCACGTCGAAGTACCCGGTGAGCTCGACCGTTAGGCCCTCTTCCGGCCGGTGCCTGTCGTCCCAGTCCAGGACGACGGTCCCCGGCAGGCCGTCGATCACGGCGTGCCCGGCGTGGACGACCTGGGTCATCCACCCTGTCGGCGTGTCCATCTGGACGTAGGGCGGGTCGTTGGACTCGCTCTTCCAGCTGAAGGTGACGCCGGGCTCGCGCCAGGCCTTTCCGGTCACAACCAGGGCGGTGGGCACCGGCGGGACAGCGCGCGGGTTGTGCCCGTGAGCTTCCCCCGCTGCGCGGGAGGCGTTGATTACCTGGTCAGGACGGGTGTGGCTAGTTCGACGGCCACCGGTTCGGCCGTCGCCTGGTCGGCGTAGTACTTCGCCTCGTATTCGTCAGGGCTGAGCCAGCCGAGTCGTTTCTGGATGCGGCGGGTGTTGTACCAGCCGTCGATATAGGCGAACAGTGCGAGGTCGGCGTCGGTGCGGGTCGCGAAGGTCGTGCGGCGCACGCACTCGGTCTTCAGGACGCTCCAGGGGGCTTCCCCCGGGAATGTGGACACCGGGTGCTATGCAGCGACGGCCAGCGTAACTGATCTCTGCTCGTAGGCGATCGGGGTCATGTGGTCGA
>NZ_JBHVVI010000105.1:0-32791 GCF_042883685.1 Kitasatospora sp. NPDC058190 | reverse complement strand
CCTTTTGCCCCCCGCTCCGGCTGCCTGTGGGCCGGGGGGCGGGGCGGGGGCGCCCCCCCCCCGGCCCCCCCCCCCGCCCCGGCTCCCGGCCGCGGGCCGCCGCTCACAGGAAGCGGCGCAGCGGCCACAGGCCGTTGTCGCTGGTCGCACGGGTTTGACACCGCAGCACGACACTCCTTCTACTTGGGCAGCTGACCACCTCACGCGACCAAGCGCGCGGGCGCGGTACGGCGCCGGAACAGTGCGAGGTCGTGGCCGGGCTACCGACTCGGACCGGCTCGCCGAACGAAAGTTGCGACGAGTGCAGGCGATACAGATCGAAGCAGGAAAACGACCGCCCGGCGGCGGCAAGGGCGTCGTACGCGACACGGCGCGACTGGGCCTGATCGTCGGCGCGCTCGGCGTGGTGTTCGGCGACATCGGCACCAGCCCGATCTACACGATGCAGACGCTGTTCAACCCCGACGACCCGCACCCGGTGCCGCTGAACACCGCCAACGTCTACGGCGTCGTGTCCCTGGTCTTCTGGTCGGTCATCCTCATCGTCTCCGTCACCTACGTCTCGCTCGCGATGCGCGCGGACAACGACGGCGAGGGCGGGATCATGGCGCTGATCACCCTCCTCCAGCAGAAGCTCGCGAGCCGGGGCAGGCGAACCGCGGTCGGGCTCGCGGCACTCGGCATATTCGGCGCCGCCCTGTTCCTCGGCGACAGCATGATCACACCGGCCATGTCGGTGCTGTCCGCGGTCGAGGGCCTCAAGGTCGTCGACCCGGGCATGGACGAGCTGATCATCCCGATCACCACGGTGATCATCGTGCTGCTCTTCCTCGGCCAGCGACGCGGCTCCGAGGCCGTCGGCAAGCTGTTCGGGCCGATCATGATCGTCTGGTTCCTCACCATCGGCTCGCTCGGAGTCAGCGGCATCGCCGCCGAGCCGAACGTCCTGCGCGCGCTGTCGCCCACGTACGCCGTCGACTTCCTGGTCAACCACTTCGGCATCGCCTTCTTCGCCCTCGCGGCCGTCGTCCTGGCCTTCACCGGCGCCGAGGCGCTGTACGCGGACATGGGCCACTTCGGCCGCCGGTCGATCACCCGGGCCTGGACCTTCCTCGTCCTCCCGACCCTGGTCCTGAGCTACCTCGGACAGGCGGCCCTCATCCTGAAGGACCCCGCCAACGTGAACGGCTCGTTCTTCCTCCTGGCGCCCGAGTGGGGACGGGTACCGCTCGTCATCCTGGCCACCGCGGCCACCGTCATCGCCTCCCAGGCGGTGATCACCGGCGCCTTCTCCGTCGTCTCCCAGGCCGCCCAGCTCGGCTACCTCCCGCGGCTGCGCATCGCCCACACCTCCGAGAAGACGATCGGGCAGATCTACGTCCCGTGGATCAACTGGCTGCTGATGATCTCGGTGCTCGTCCTCGTCTTCGCGTTCCAGAGCTCGGCGGCGCTCACCTTCGCCTACGGGATGGCCGTCACCGCGACGATCACCATCACCACGATCCTCTTCTTCTACGTCGCCCGGCAGCGCTGGAAGGTGCCACTGCCGGTGATCGTCGGCGGCGGCGGCGTCCTGGTCACGATCGACCTGCTCTTCTTCGCCGCCAACATGACCAAGCTCATCCACGGCGCCTGGCTGCCGCTGCTGATCGGCCTGGTCGCCTTCGTGATCATGACCACCTGGCGGCGCGGGCGCGACGTCGTCACCGCGAGCCGCGAGCGGCTGGAGGGCCCGCTGCAGCCCTTCATCGACGAACTGCGGACCGGGAAGGACGTGGCCGTCGTCCCGGGCACCGCGATCTTCCTCAACCGCTCGTCCACCACCGTGCCGCTGGCGCTGCGGGCCAACGTCGAGCACAACCGGGTCCGCCACGAACACGTCGCGATCGTGGCGATCCAGACCGTGCCGGTGCCCCGCGTACGGCCGCAGGACCGCGCCGTCGTCGACTCCCTCGGCGACACCGAGGACGGGATCATCCTGGTGACCGTCAAGTTCGGCTACATGGAGGCGCCGAACGTCCCGGGCGCGCTGCGCCGCCTCAAGCCGGAGGAGACCGAGGGCCGGCTCGACCTCGACACCTGCACCTACTTCCTCTCCAAGATCGAGCTGACGCCCGGCCCGGAGAAGACCATGCCGACCTGGCGCAAGCACCTGTTCATCGCCACCTCGCACATCACGTCGAGCGCAGCGACCTTCTTCCAGCTGCCCCAGGACCGCACGGTGCTCATGGGCTCCAACATCGAGGTGTAGTGCCTCGCCACATCGTCCCGATTTCGCTGGCGATCGGCCGCCCGTGTACCGCAGACTCGGGCCGAGCACTTTTCAGACCGGAGGATGGTTTCCATGGTTGACCGGCCATTGACGCTGATGGCGGTGCACGCCCACCCCGACGACGAGGCCACCGGAACAGGGGGTGTGCTGGCGCGGTACGCGGCGGAGGGGATCCGTACGGTCCTCGTCACCTGTACCGACGGCGCCTGCGGTGACGGACCGGGAGGCGTCAAGCCCGGCGAGCCCGGGCACGACCCGGCGGCCGTCGCCGCGATGCGCCGTGAGGAACTCCAGGCGAGCTGCGACGTCCTCAAGGTCAGCCACCTGGAGACGTTGGACTACGCGGACTCCGGGATGATGGGCTGGGCGGCCAATGACGCGCCCGGCTCCTTCTGGCGGACGCCCGTCGAGGAGGGCGCCGCCCGCCTCGCCGAACTGCTCCGGCACTACCGGCCCGACGTGGTCGTGACCTACGACGAGAACGGCTTCTACGGCCACCCGGACCACATCCAGGCCAACCGCATCACGATGGCGGCCCTGGAGCTGACCGGGATGACGCCGAAGGTCTACTGGACGACCGCGCCGCGCTCGATGATGCAGCGCTTCGGCGAGGTCATGCGCGAGTTCGGCTCCGACTGGGAGGAGGCGGATCCGGCCGAGACCGAGTCGATGCCCGAGATAGGCCTCCCCGACGAGGAGATCACCACCTGGGTCGACACCACCGAGTTCGGCAGCCAGAAGTTCGACGCCCTGGCCGCACACGCCAGCCAGGGCGAGAACATCTTCTTCCTGCGGATGGGCAAGGAGCGGTTCACCGAACTGATGGGCGTGGAGACCTTCGTCCGCGTCCAGGACGCCACCGGCGCGGCCGTACCGGAGAACGACCTCTTCGCCGGCCTGCGCTGATCCCCCTCATGGCCCATCCCGTGCCCCGCCCCGGAAGGTCGGGGCACGGGACGGGCCATGTCACCGAATTGCCGGGTCGACGCCCTGCCGGGCAGGCAGCCGACCGGGCCTCAGGCCCCGTCGGCCCCGCCCACCGTCGAGATCGCACCCTGCGCCACGGCGCACAACGACTCGACGCCCTCCTCGTCCACCATGAGCAGGTCGCAGCGGCAGACCACCCGGCTGCGGCCCGCCCGGACCACCTGCGCACGGGCACGCAGCACCCGCCCGCGCGCGGGCCGCAGGTAATCGATGGTGAAGCCCGCCGTGAGCAGGTGCGGCCCCGCCGCGGCGCCGGCGGCGAAGGTCAGCGCGTTGTCCGCCGCATAGCTCAGCACGCCACCGTGGAGGAAGCCGTTCTGCTGGAGCAGATCCGGACGGACGTCCAGCTCCAGCACGGCCGCACCGTCGCCGAAGGCCGTCAGCCGCGCTCCAAGGAGCACGCTGAACGGCTGTTCCGCCAAAGCCTTCTGAGCCGTCGACAGTTCCATCCGCCACTCCCCGTCCCGCATGATCAGTGATGCGAGGATGGCGCGCCCCGATCGCGTCAGTCAAGATCACGTCAAGCCCCAACCAGCGGAACGGAGAAGCAAGATGACGATCCGACGGAAAACCTCCGGTGACCACGTCCGGGCGGCGGCATGCTGACGTTCATCATCGCCGCGCTCATCCTGATCATGATCCCCGGCCCCGACCAGGCGCTGATCACCCGCAACGCCCTGGTCGGCGGCCGGACCGCCGGCCTCTGCACCACGCTCGGCGGCATGCTGGGCCTCGGCGTGCACGTGTCGGCCGCCTCACTGGGCGTGTCCTCCCTGCTCGTGGCCTCCGCCGTCGCGTTCACGGTGCTCAAGGCCGTCGGCACGCTGTACCTGGTCTGGATGGGCATCGCCACCCTGCGCGCGGCCCGGCAGTCCGCGAAGGGCGCGGCGGACGCGACGGCACCGGCGGCGGCCGGGAACACCCGACTGGTGTACCTGCGGCAGGGCTTCTTGTCGAACGCGCTCAACCCCAAGGTGGCGTTGTTCTTCGTCACCTTCCTGCCGCAGTTCCTCCCCACCACCGGGCACACCTTGGGCCAGGCGCTGCTGCTCTCGGCGGCCTTCGTGGTGCTGTACCTGCTGTGGTTCAGCCTCTACACGGTCACCGTCGACCGCATCGGCGCGTTCCTGCGGCGCCCGCGGGTGCGCAGCCGCATCGAGCGGGTGACGGGCGTGCTGCTGATCGGCTTCGGCGCACGGCTCGCGCTGATGCAGTGATCCCCCGGGTCGTGGGGGGCGCACTCCGGCCGGGCGGAACCGCCCGGGGCGCGTCGCGCGTCGGAGCGTGCGTACGCCCGCCGACCCCGAGGCCGTGCGGGACAGCGGAACCGGGGGGCCGTCAAGATGCTGATCGTGCTCGTACTCTTCGGCGCGGGCTTCGGCCTGATCCTGATGGGCGTCCACAAGCTGCACACCGCGGTGCCCACCTGCTACGGCCGGCCCATGTCGCCCGGGGACGTCTGCCACCCCCGCGCCGCCGGCTCCTTCGGCGAGGGCATGCCCGAGCCCCACGACTCCACCTACCAGGAGCAGTTGGACAACCTCACCAGCGGGGGCTGGACGGCCATCGCGATCGGCGTGGTCCTGCTGGCGGTGGCCCTCCTGGTCGCCGGTGTCCGGGCCGCCTCGGTCGTCCGCGAGAGCCGGGAGTGAAAGGCCCGTACACGACCGGCCGGGAGCCCGTTTCGGCGGACCCCCCGCGTGGCCGGAACTGTCCCCGGGATCTCCTACCATGACCGCCATGAACACAGCTGGGGCGGAGCAACGCCTCGTCGACGGGCGCTTCGAACTGCTCCAGCAGCTCGGTGGCGGCGGCATGGGCCTGGTCTGGCGGGCCCGGGACAACGCACTGCACCGCGAAGTGGTGCTCAAGGAGGTCCGTCCGGCGGACCCGGCGATGGCCGCGGCCGACCCGGACGGCGTCCGGGAGCTGCGCGAGCGGGTCCTGCGCGAGGCCCGGGCGCTCGCCCGGCTGCAGCACCCCAACGTCGTGGTCATCCACCACATCGTCGACAGCCCGGAGCACCCCCACCCCTGGCTGGTGATGGAGCTGGTCAGCGGCGGCAGCCTCGCCGACCGACTGGCCCACGGCCCGCTCGCCACGGCCGACGCCGCCCGCCTCGGGCGCGGCGTGCTGTCCGCGCTGCGCGCGGCGCACGCCGTCGGCGTCCAGCACCGGGACGTCAAGCCCGGCAACGTGCTGCTGCGCCCCGACGGCACCCCGGTACTCGCGGACTTCGGCATCGCGGCCATCCAGGACGCCACCGCGCTGACCGCGACCGGGGCGCTGATCGGCTCGCCCGAGTACATCGCACCGGAACGGATCCGCGGTCAGGAGGGCAACCCCTCCTCCGACCTGTGGTCGCTCGGCATGCTGCTCTACGTCGCCATCGAGGGCCGGCACCCGCTGCGCCGGGCGACCACCCTGGCCACCCTGGCCGCCGTCCTCGACGAGCCGCTGCCGCCCCCGAGCCGGGCCGGGCGGCTCGGGCCGCTGCTGGTCGCCCTGCTCGGCAAGGACCCGGCGCTGCGCCCGGACGCCGAGCAGCTCGACCGGGCGCTGGCGGAGGCCGAGTACGATTCCGGGACCTTCCCGCTCGCCCCGGCCGTCCCGCCTGCCCTGTCTGCCCTGTCTGCCCCGTCTGCCCCGTCTGCCCCGTCTGCCCCGCAGGACCGGCTACCCACCGGCTTCCCGCCGCCCCCGACCGTGGGCGCGCCTCCGACGTCGACCTCCCGCCGGGGCCGCACCACGATCGCCGTGGTGGCGGCCGGCGCGGTGGTGCTCGCCGGCGCCGGGGCCCTCTACCTGAGCCGGTCCGGTACCGACGCGGCGGCCGCCGCGGCCAAGGCCCCGAGCAGCACGACCGGCGCCACGAGCCCCGTGTCCGGCAACCCGCCGCCCGCGACCTCGCCGTCCACCGCCGCCACGCCGACCGCCGTACCGACCCCGACGGCCGCCCCGTCCGCCGGGGCGACCCTGCTGACCCCGGACGGCGTGCGCCGCATCGTCGCCGCACTGCAGCCCTACACGCCCGACAACAAGGTCTTCGAGCTGACCGTCTACCCGGAGTACGCCATCGCCAAGGTGCCCACCGCGGCCGGCCCCACGCTCTACGACCGGATCACGATCCGCGACGGCAAGGTCGACCGTGAGGCCGGCGGGGAGCTCAACGGCGACGAGAAGCCCATCGACCTGCAGCAGTACAGCTGGGACGTCGTGCCCGGTCTGCTCCAGCGCGCCCAGGACACCCTGAACGTCCCCCAGCCGACCACGCGCTACCTGCTCATCAACTCCGACATGTTCGACGGCACCCCCACCATCAAGGTCTACCTCGCCGACGACTACGGCACCGGCTACCTGGAGACGGACCCGAAGGGCACCACCAAGCGCACCTACGCCCGCGGCTCCTGACGGCACTCAGCCCAGCGCGACGCCCCCGAGCGGGGCGTCGAGCCGGGCGGGGCGCCGACGACACCCGCCGTCGGCGCCCCGCCCGAGCCGGTGTCAGCAGATCCGCGGCAGCTGCTCGCCCATCGGCAGGTCGACCACCCGGGTGCCGCCGAACCCGGTGCGGGCGACGACCATCCCGGGGTGCTCCTCGACGCACTCACCGATCACCACCGCCTCCGCGCCGAGCGGGTGGGCGCGCATCGCGGCGAGCACGGCGTCGGCCGCGCCGCGCGGGACGAAGGCGACCAGCTTGCCCTCGTTGGCGATGTACATCGGGTCCAGGCCCAGCACCGCGCACGCGTTCGCCACCGGATCCGGGACGGGGACGGCACGTTCGCTCAAGCCCACGCCCACCCCGGCCGCCACCGCGATCTCGTTGAGCGACGCGGCCAGCCCACCGCGGGTGGGGTCGCGCAGCACGTGCAGATCAGGCGTCACCGCGAGCATCGCCTCGACCAGCCCGCCGAGCGCCGCGCTGTCGCTGCGCACCTCGACGCCGAACTCCAGGCCCTCCCGGACGCTCATGATCGCCACTCCGTGCAGCCCGATCGGCCCGCTGAGGATCACCACGTCACCGGGGCGGGCCCGCTGCGGCCGGATGTCGACCCCGGCCGGGACGAGCCCGATGCCGGCGGTGTTCAGGTAGACGCCGTCCCCGTGCCCGGCCTCGACCACCTTGGTGTCGCCGGTGGCCACCTCGACCCCGGCGGTACGGGCGGCGGCGCCCAGCGCCCGGGCCACCCGGTCCACCACGGCCATCTCCACCCCCTCCTCCAGGATGAAGCCGCAGGACAGGTAGGCCGCCCGGGCCCCACTCATGGCGAGGTCGTTGACCGTGCCGTTGACGGCGAGGTCGCCGATGCAGCCGCCGGGGAAGAACAGCGGCCGCACCACGTAGGAGTCGGTGGAGAAGGCGAGCCGGGCGCCACCCAGCTCCAGGACGGCGGAGTCGCCGAGCCCCTCCAGCGCCCGCCCGCCGAACGCGGGCGCGAAGAGGTTCTGCACCAGCTCGGCGGACATCGCCCCGCCACCCCCGTGCCCCATCACCACCCGGGGGTGGTCGCGCAGCGGCAGCGGGCAGCTCCAGCCGGAGAAGTCGGGCGCGGCCGACTGTTCCGCCAGCATCTCGGTGTCAGCCAACAGGACTCGCCTCCTGGGGCGTGACCGGCGTGCTCAGCCGCCGGTAGAGGTAGTACGCGGCGCAGGCCCCCTCGCTGGAGACCATGGTGGCGCCGAGCGGGGTGCGCGGGGTGCAGACCGTACCGAAGGCCTCGCACTGGTGGGGCTTCAGCAGCCCCTGCAGCACCTCGCCGGCCCGGCACTGGGCCGGTTCCCTGGTGGCGATCCCCGCGACGTCGAAGCGGTGCTCGGCGTCGTGGTCCCGGTAGTGCGGCGCCAGCCGCCAGCCGCTGCGCGGGATGACGCCGATGCCCCGCCAGGCGCGGTCGGCCACCTCGAAGACGTCCTCCAGCATGGCGCGGGCGGCCGGGTTGCCCTCGGGGTGGACGGCCCGCGGGTAGGCGTTGTCGACGGTGTGCTCCCCGCGCTCCAGCTGCCGTACGGTGCGCCGGATGCCCTCCAGGATGTCCAGCGGTTCGAAGCCGGTGACGACGATCGGCACCCGGTGGCGCTCCGCGAGCGCCGGGTACTCGGCGGTGCCCATCACGCTGCACACGTGCCCGGCGGCGAGGAAGCCCTGGACCCGGCAGTCCGGCGAGTCCATGATCGCCTCGATGGCGGGCGGCACCCGGACGTGCGAGACCAGCATGCTGAAGTTGCGCAGGCCCTGCTTCCTGGCCAGGTGGACGGCCATGGCGTTCGGCGGGGCGGTGGTCTCGAAGCCGATGCCGAAGAAGACGACCTCCCGGTCCGGGTTCTCCCGCGCGATCCGCAGGGCGTCGAGCGGCGAGTACACCACCCGGACGTCGCCGCCCTCACCGCGGACCCGGAAGAGGTCCCGGTCGGTGCCGGGCACCCGCAGCATGTCCCCGAAGGAGCAGAAGACGACCTCCGGCCGGGCGGCGATCGCGAGCGCCCGGTCGATCACCTCCAGCGGGGTGACACACACCGGGCAGCCCGGTCCGTGGATCAACTCGACTTCCTCCGGCAGGAGTTGGTCGATGGCGTGCCGGATGATGCTGTGCGTCTGGCCGCCGCACACCTCCATCAGCGCCCATGGTCGGGTGACCGTCGCCCTGATGTCGGCGAGCAGGCCCGCCGCCAGCTCGGGGTTGCGGAACTCCTCCAGGTACTTCACCGTCCGGCCTCCTCAGCCGCTCGTGTCGCGTCCCACTCCCCCGCCGCCTCCCACGGGTCGCCGAACTCCTCCTGCAGGAGCCCGAGTTCCTCGAACAGCTCCAGGGTCCGCCGGGCCGACTCCTCGTCCAGTCGCTGGAGCGCGAAGCCCACGTGGACGATCGCGTACTCCCCCACCTCCAGGTCGGGCAGGTACTCCAGGCACACGTCCTTGACCACCCCGCCGAAATCCATGACCGCCATCCGGGTCCCGTCCCGCTCCGCGATCTCCGTCACCCTGCCGGGCACTGCCAGGCACATCCGCTCTCACTCCTCCCGGGCGGCCGACGACCGGGCGGCCACCATCAGCTGGCCGAGCGCCAGCCCTCCGTCGTTGGGCGGCACCCGGCGGTGCCGTAGCACGGTGAAGCCGGCCGCTCCGAGGCCGCTCGCGCAGGCCGAGGAGAGCAGCGCGTTGGCGAACACACCGCCGCTGAGCGCCACCGTCGCGGTGCCGCACTCCGCCCGGACGGCCACGCAGATCCGCCGGACGACATCGGCCACCCCGGCGTGGAAGCGCGCGGCGACCAACCCGGTGGACGCGCCGGCGGCCACGTCCGCCACGACCCCGGCCAGCACCGGCCCGGGGTCGGCGATCCAACCGTCCGCCGCCGCCGACAGCCCGAACCCGTAGCCCGCCGCCGGGCCGTGGCCGACCGCCGCCGCCTCCAGTTCGATCGCCGCCTGGGCCTCGTACCCGGCCCGGTGGCAGACCCCTGCGAGCGAGGACACCGCGTCGAAGAGCCGGCCCATGCTGGAGGTCGGCACGCAGTTCAACCCGCGCTCCAACTGTCGCTCCAGAAGCCGGAGTTCCTCCTGCGGGCAGACATCGACCGGCGGCAGCCCGGGCGTCCAGGGCAGCCCGGCCGCACGCAGGTGCGCCAGCGCCGTCCGGTAGGGGCGCTCGACGGCGGCGTCCCCGCCCGGCAGCGGCACGTAGCCGAGGTGGGCGAGGCGGCGGAATCCGTCGTAGTCGGCCAGCAGCACCTCGCCGCCCCAGATCGCGCCGTCCTCGCCGTAGCCGGTGCCGTCGAAGGCCACCCCGAGCACCGGCCGGCCGCCGTCCAGGCCGTGTTCGGCCATCACCGCGGCGATGTGGGCGTGGTGGTGCTGCACCCGGCGCACCGGCCGGCCTGCGGCGGTCCGTTCGGCGTGCCGGACCGAGCGGTAGCCGGGGTGCCGGTCGGCGGCGAGCAGTTCGGGCCGCACCCCGCTGACCGTGCCGAGCTGCTCGACCGCGCGGTCGAAGGCGCGCAGCGTGGCAAGGTCGTCCATGTCGCCGATGTGCCCGGACAGCCAGGCGTAGCCGTCGCGGGCCAGCGCGAAGCTGTTCTTCAGGTCGCCGCCGACCGCCAGCACCGGGCGGACGGACACCGGCAGCGGGAGCGGCAGCGGGGCGTAGCCGCGCGAGCGGCGCAGCGGCAGCTGCTCGCCGTCCACCACCCGCACCACGGAGTCCTCGCACGGCACGTGGATCGGCCGGTCGTGGGTGAGCCAGCCGTCGACGAGCGGGGCGAGTCTGCTCAGCGCCTCCCGGTCGTCGGTGACGATCGGTTCGCCGGAGAGGTTGGCGCTGGTCATCACCAGGAGGTCCGGTCCGGCGGCGGCGATGAGCAGGTGGTGCAGCGGCGTGTACGGGAGCATCACGCCGAGGTCGGGGCTGCCCGGGGCGACCGCCGCGAGTTCGGGCGTCGACGGGAGGGTGCGGCGCAGCAGGACGATCGGCCGTACCGGTCCGGTGAGCAGTTCCCGCTCGACCGGGCCGACCGGCAGCAGGCCCTCGACGGTGGCGAGGTCACGGGCCATCAGGGCGAAGGGCTTGTCGCCGCGCCGCTTTCGCCGGCGCAGCAGGGCGACGGCTTCGGCGTGGCGCGCGTCGCAGGCGAGGTGGTAGCCGCCGATGCCCTTGACGGCGAGGATCGCCCCGTCGGCCAACAGTCGGCGGGCCTCGGTGAGCGCCTCCTCCCCCGCCCGCCCGGCAGTTCCGGGGACGGTCAGCGCGAGCCGCGGCCCGCAGGCGTGGCAGGCGACGGGCTGAGCGTGGAACCGGCGGTCGGCGGGGTCGGTGTACTCCCGCTCGCAGTCCGCGCACATCGGGAAGCCGGCCATGGTGGTGTTGGCGCGGTCGTACGGCAGGCCGGTGACGATGGTGTGCCGGGGGCCGCAGTTGGTGCAGCTGATGAACGGGTGCCGGTGGCGCCGGTCGGCCGGGTCGGCGAGTTCGGCCAGGCAGTCGGCGCAGACGGCGACGTCCGGCGGGATCAGGGTGGCGCGGGGGCCGCCGACGCGGGACGGGGTGATGGTGAAGCCGCTGTCGCCGGTCGCGGCGAGCGGCGCGTGCTCGACCGAGGCCACCTGGGCGAGCGGCGGCGCGTCGCTCGCCACCCGCAGGCAGAAGGCGTCCAGCGCTTCCCGGCTGCCCTCGACCTCGGCCAGCACGCCCTCGCCGGTGTTGGTGACGCTGCCGGCCAGCCCGAGTTCGCCGGCCAGCGTGAAGACGAACGGCCGGAAGCCGACCCCCTGCACGAGACCTCGGACGGCGACCCGCCGCCGCTCGCGGTCGGGTTCCGGGTGGCCGGCCGTCACCGGGGCGCCTGCGCCGCGTGGTGGTGCCCCCCGTGCGAGTGCCCGTGCCCGTGCCCGTGGGAAGCGGCGGCCATCACCGGCCGGTGCGGCTCGGCGCCGTCCAGCACGGCCAGCGCCCGGTCCAGCAGCGCCCCGACGCCGTCGCCGGTGCGGGCCGAGGTGTGCACCACCTCCACGCCGGGGTTGACGCGCTGGACGTTCGCCAGGAACGCCGCCCCGTCGAACTCGGCGGCCGCGGCGAGGTCCGCCTTGGTCACCAGCACCAGGTTGGCCAGCCCGAACGCGGTCGGGTACTTGAGCGGCTTGTCCTCGCCCTCGGTCACCGAGGCCAGCACCACCCGCAGCGATTCGCCGAGGTCGTAGGAGGCCGGGCAGACCAGGTTGCCGACGTTCTCCACGAACAGCAGCCGGCAGTCCTGCGGCAGCCAGCCGTCCAGGTGCCCGGCGAGCATCCGCGCCTCCAGGTGGCAGAGCCCGTCGGTGAGCACCTGCTTCACCGGTGCGCCCGAACGGGCCAGCCGCAGCGCGTCGTTCTCGGTGGCGAGGTCGGCGGTGAGCGCGGCAACCGCCACCCCGCGCCGTCGGGCCAGCCCCAACTCGGCCTCCAGTAGGGCGGTTTTGCCGCTGCCGGGGCTGGACAGCAGGTTCACCGCCACCGTCCCCCGGGCGGTGAGCGCCGTCCGCAGTTCGCGGGCGCTGTCGTCGTTGCGGGCGAGGACCGCCTGGCGCAGGTCGACCGTCTGGCACATCGCGTCAGCCTTTCTGTTCCGCCGGTGCGCCCGGGCGCCCGGCCCATTCGACGGCGAGGATCTGGAGCTCGCGCCCCGACAGCAGCTCGACTCCGCCGCCTGCGGAGCAGCTCGGGCAGCCGAGGTCGGGCGGCATGCCGACGGCCCACTCGACGGCGCAGGGTGCGCACCGGGCCCGCCCCGCGACGGTCTCGGTGTCCAGCACCGCGCCCTCCACCAGCGTTCCGGCGCAGGCCAGTTCGAAGCAGAAGTCGAGGGCCTCGGCCACGACCCCGGCCAACTCGCCCACCTGCAGCCGCACCCGCGCCACCCCGGGGGCCGCGTGGTCGCGCGCGGCCGCCTCCACCTGCTCGACGACGGCGGCGGCGATCGACATCTCGTGCATCGGTCTCTTCCCACGGCGGGCGGCAACGGGCCCCATTACAGGGGGCGGTGGCGGCCACGGCCCGAAGCCGCGCCGCCACCGCGCCCGGGGCTGCACCGTTCGCAGCAATCCGGGCCTCACATCCGCGAGATCTTCAGGTACCGCCTGAGGTCCGGCAGGCTCTGCCAGACCAGCGCGCCGATCCCCGCCAACAGGGCTGCGCAGAACAGCTTCCTCAGCATGGTGTTGTCTCCCTCTCCGGCTGCGTGGCCTCGTCCACGACCCGCAGGACCACTTGGACCGCCGCCTCGACGGCGGCGGCGACGGGCTCGCTCAGCCCGATGCCCTCCTCCAGCGATGCCGGCTCGCAGCCGACCACCAGCACCCGCCCGGGCGGCTCGCCGCCGGTGCCGGCGGCGAGCGTGGCGAGCAGTGCGAGCACGGCGTCCGGCCCCATCCGGTGCCCGTCCAGCACCGGCACCCCCAGCAGCTCGGCGGCCGCCTCGATGAGGTGGACGGTGCCGGGTACCCCGCCGCGGCAGGTGGCGTCCACCAGCACCGCGGTCCGGTAGCCGTCGAGCAGCCGGTACGCGAGGTCCACGCCGCGTACGCCGACGTCGACCACCTCGACGCCCTCGGGCAGCGGGTGGGCGGACAGCCGCCGGACGGTCTCGACCCCGAACCCGTCGTCGCCGAGGAAGATGTTGCCCACCCCGGCGACCAGCACGGTCCCACCCGTCACGACTCCTCCAGCGGCGTGACCTCGTCGGGCTGGAAGTAGCGGAAGCGTCCCTGTGCCCGCCACAGGTCCGCGCCCGGGTCGTCCTCGACGGTGACGGCCAGGTGCACCGAACCGTCGACGTCGTGCAGCACCGCCTCGACGACACCGGTGCGCCCGTCCAGGAAGAGGTCCTGGGCGTCGGTGCGCCGCCGTCCGGGGCGCAGCAGCACCCGGCTGCCGGCGCCGACCGGGCGGCCGTCGACCAGCACCCGGTCGCGCTCGGGGTCGACCTGCGGGTCGTTGCCCGGGTCCCACCAGGGCTGCTCCGCGTCGCCGGCGCCGCCGGTGATCTCGCGCAGCCCGCGGATGGCCCCGTGCAGGCGCTCCAGCACCTCCGGCGGCATGGACTCCGCGAGGTCGATCACCGCCCCGGCCCGCTCGTCGGTGCCCCTGGCCTCCCGCTTCTCGTCCTCGGTCAGGGCCGCCGTCCGCAGCGCCAGGATCTCGTCGATCTCGGTGGCGTCGTACAGGGTGCCGAGGCTCTCCGGGGCGATCCGCGGGTGGTCCTCCAGGATGATCGGCGAGGACAGCATCACCTGGGACCGGCCGTCCGGTCCGGCCAGGACGGGCCAGGTGCGCTCGTTGCGGCAGCGTTCGACGGCCGGCCGGGCCCACTCGGGCGGGTCGGTGACCGACAGGAACCGGCCGTGCTCCAGCCCGAGCAGCAGGTGGACGGAGACCAGGGAGCGCGGCAGCGCCTCCTCGCGTCCGGCCTGTTGGTCCGGCGTCCAGTCGGAGGCGTTCTCCACCACCGCCGTCAGCCGCTGCGCCCGGTACGGGCCGGGCAGCTCCTCGACCATCAACCGCACCAGGCCGTCGATCTGTTCGCGCCGCCGCAGCAGCCGTCCGACGGCGGTGCCGTCCTCGTTCAGCAGCTCCGTGCTGCCGACGCCCGGCAGCCGGAACCCCCGCTGCAGTCCTTCGTCACTCAACTCGTCGACAGGCAGGAGGAGTTCGATCCGCTCCTCGACGCCCTCGTCCCATTCGACGAGTACCCGGTCGGCGAGTTCCAGCCGCTCCACGGGCTCGAACCCACCGGTGGCGGTGGCCCGTTCGACGGTGCGGCGCTGGACCCGCAGGAAGCGCAGCTCGACCGCCAGCCGGTCGTCGCGGCGCGCCTCCATCACGCATTCGGTGCGCTGGTGGGAGTGCTCGCCGCCCTGCCTGGTGTACTCCGGCGGTACCAGGACGCCGAACTGCCAGCGCAGCTGGTTCTTGGCCGCCGACGCGCGGTACGGGTACAGCACGTAGCCTTCCAGCAGCACCGCGTCGGCGATCTGCCGGGCGGCCGCGAAGCCGCGCTCGATCCCGTCGGGGAATCCGCTCACCGGGCCTCCTCCCCGACCGTCGCCGCGGCCAGCAGTTGCCGCACCGTCGCCTCCCAGGAGGGCAGGGCCCGCCGGGAGCGGTAGGCCAGCAGGTCGTCCATGACGTCCTCCGGCAGACGCAGCCAGCCGCAGCCGGGGAAGTGCTGGTCGATCGCCTCCCGCCAGACCCGCACCGGCATCCGCACCCGGGCCTCCCGGTCCCAGGGCACGGGGGTGACCTGGAAGCCGCCGGGGCCGGCGAAGGCGGTGCCGGAGAAGAGCAGCAGCAGCGGCACCTCGCCGCCGTCCAGGGCCCGGAAGTAGCGGGCGGAGGCCACCTCCAGGTCGTAGCCGCACGGCACCGCGAGGTCGGCCTCGGTCTCGCCGGTGAAGCCGGGCACCAACAGGGGCACGGTGGCGAACTGGATCGGGTTGAGCGTGCTCGACCAGCGCTCCCGCTCGCCGAACAGGTCGCTCAGCCTCCCGCCCTCCCCGGTGGCGTACGACCGCCGGCCCGGTTCGATCCTCAGCTGGCACTGGAGGGCGAGGGCGTGCACCCGGGTGTCGGCCGGCGCCGTGATCCGCAGCCGGAACACCAGGGTCGGCGCGGCCGCGTAGGGGTCGGACCGCACGCCGGTGCAGCTGAAGCCGAGCGCGTTCATGCGCCCACCTCGCTACGCTCGGCGAGCGCTTCGCGCAACCCGCACCTCTCGATGGTTCGCTCACTTCGTTCGCTCACGCCGTCACCGCCGCGGGCAGCGGGCGGGCCCGGGCGGCCAACCGCTCGAAGAAGGCGTCGAGTTCGGCCCGCACCTCGGCCCCGCCGTCGAAGCCGTGCCAGCACCGCCGCAGCCGGCCGACCAGCTCGTAGCAGAGGTCGATCGGCACCAGGAAGCATTCGACCCGCCGGTCGGTGCGGCGCAGCAGCAGTGCCTCCACGTCCGGTTCCATGGCCGCGGCCAGGCGGCTGCCGCCGAGGGCGCGTTCCCAGGCCTCCTCGTCCACCTCGCTCTCGGTGGCGCCGGCCGGGCCGGGATAGAACGCGAGCACCCGGTCCAGCACGGCGTCACGGAACAGGAACGCGGTGCCGACCGGGATCCCCAGCACCGACCAGGCCCGTTCGTCCACCGCACCGTCCGGGTCCGCCAGGCAGCGGTCCGGCACGCTGCGGTAGCGGCCGCCGGCCGCGCCGGGCTGCTGGAACAGCAGGCCGCAGGCGGTGCAGGCGCAGGCCAGGGAGCGGTCCTCGACGTCCACCAGGTGGCGGTGGCCGGCGGCCAGGTCCTGGCCGCAGAAGGCGCACTGCTCGGGCCGCGGCGGCGCCGGCTCGCGCAGTCGGCGCAGCAGGGCGGTCCCGTCGCCGGCGACCCTTCGGGTGTTCACCGCGCCTCCGCGGGCAGCGGCGGGCGGGTGCCGATCTGGAGCAGCTGCGGGGCGCGCTCCAGCTCCAGGGCCGTCACCTCGGGCGCGTGGCAGGCGAGGACGGCCTCGACGTCCTGCTCCCCGCAGCCGCAGCCGGAGGCGGTCCGGCGCAGCCGCAGGGTGCCGGTGGCCGGTTCGAAGCCGAGCACCTCGATCCGCTCGGGCAGGGCGGCGAGCGCCCGGTCGATCCGGGCGGTGACGTCCTCGGGGTGCAGGTCGTGCAGGAGCAGCAGCCCGGCCACGGCGGGGTCGTCCAGCATCCGCTCCAGGGCGGGCGGGGGAAGGGCCGGGACGAGCCGGCTCAGGCCCTCGCCGTAGAACTCCATCAGGTCGCGGACCAGTTGCTCGCCCGCCCGCTCGGCGCCGCTGTCGGCCAGGGCGTCCAGCGCCTCCTGGATCCGCAGCCCGGTCTGCTCGGCCGTCATGCGGTGAGCCCGCTCAGGCCGGTGGGCACGTGCATGGTCTGCAGGGTGCGCCCGTTGCCGACGTACATGTGCACCCCGCAGGGCAGGCAGGGGTCGAAGCTGCGCACCGCGCGCATGATGTCGATGCCCTTGAAGTTCTCCGGGGAGTTCTCCTCGAAGATCGGCGTGTTCTGCACCGCGTCCTCGTACGGGCCGGGCGTGCCGTAACTGTCGCGGACGCTCGCGTTCCACGGGGTGGGCGGGTACGGGTGGTAGTTGGCGATCTTGCCGTCGCGGATCACCATGTGGTGCGAGAGCACGCCGCGCACGGCCTCGGTGAAACCGCAGCCGATCGACTCGTCCGGCACCTCGAAGCGCTCCCAGGTCTGGCTGCGCCCGGCGCGGACCTCGTCGAGCGCCTTCTCGGCGAAGTGCAGGGCGGCGGCGGCCGCGTACGCCTGGAAGTAGGTGCGGGCGCGGTTGCGCTCGATGGCGTTGCTCCACTGCGGGATCTTCCACTCGAAGGTGACCTCGGGCTTGGTCATCGAGCGGGGCAGGTTGATCCGGACGCTGTGGCCGGTGGCCTTGATGTAGCCGATGTCGACCAGCCCGGACAGGGCGGTGGACCACAGGCGGGCGATCGGGCCGCCGCCGGTGTCGAGGGCGAGGTGCTCCTTGCCGTCGAACCAGCGCGGGGACATCACCCAGCTGTACTTGTCGTCGAAGTTGCGCTTCTGCGGCTGCGGGATGGTGTGCTGGTTCCACGGGTGCCGGGGGTCGACGGGGTTGCCCAGCGGGTCGTGGGTGACGAAGAGTTCCTTGCCCTGCCAGTCCTCGTAGTAGGAGCTGCCGAGCAGGATCCGGATGCCGAGGTTGATCTGCGTCAGGTCGTTGGTGACGAGCTTGCCGTCCACGATGACACCGGGGGTGACGAACATCTTGCGACCCCAGTCCGTCATGTTGCGGTAGGTGAAGTCGCAGTGGTCCGGATCGTTGAGGCTGCCCCAGCAGCCGAGCAGGACCCGGCGCCGGCCGACCTCCTCGTAGCCCGGCAGCGCCTGGTAGAAGAAGTCGAAGAGGTCGTCGTGCAGCGGCACGACCTTCTTCATGAACTCGACGTAGCGCATCAGCCGGGTCAGGTAGTCGGTGAACAGCTGCACCGTCGCGACCGTGCCGACGCCGCCCGGGTAGAGCGTGGAGGGGTGCACGTGGCGGCCCTCCATCAGGCAGAACATCTCCCGGGTGTACCGGCTGACCTGGAGCGCCTCGCGGTAGAACTCGCCCTCGATCGGGTTGAGCGAGCGCATGATGTCGGCGATGGTCTTGTACCCGTGGTCGCGGGCGTGCGGGGCCTCGGTGCGCTCGGCCAGCTCCAGGACGCCGGGGTTGGTCTCACGGACCATCTTCTCGCAGTAGTCGACCCCGACCAGGTTCTCCTGGAAGATGTTGTGGTCGAACATGTACTCGGCGGCCTCGCCGAGGTTGATGATCCACTCGCCGAGGTGCGGGGGCTTCACCCCGTACGCCATGTTCTGGGTGTAGACCGAACAGGTGGCGTGGTTGTCGCCGCAGATCCCGCAGATCCGGCTGGTGATGAAGTGCGCGTCGCGCGGGTCCTTGCCCCGCATGAAGACGCTGTAGCCGCGGAAGACCGAGGAGGTGCTGTAGCACTCCGCGACCTTCTTCTGCTTGAAGTCGATCTTCGTGTGGATGCCCAGGCTGCCCACGATCCGGGTGATCGGGTCCCAGGACATCTCCGTCAGGCCACTGCCGTCGCCGGCCGCCCTGGTCGTCGGTGTTGCCATCGTGTCTGCGTGTCCTTGTCTACGGGGTCTAGGGGGTCTACGGGGTCTACGAGCGGGGCGGAGGTCGACGGGGCCGCACACCGGGGCGGTGTGCGGCCCCCCTGTCACCAGGGCGGGCGGTAACCCGTGGTCAGGTGGCGGCCGGTGCGGCGCCACTTCGGTTCCTTGTCGACGGTCTTCTGGGTGATCGCGCGCAGCCGCCGGATCAGCGGTCCGTACGCCGAGCTGGTACCGGAGGAGATCCGTGAGCCGGGCGGCGGGTCCATGAAGGGCATGAACTTGTCCGGGAAGCCCGGCATGGTGCAGGCGATGCAGATGCCGCCCACGTTCGGACAGCCGCCGACGCCGTTGATCCAGCCGCGCTTGGCGACGTTGCACTTGACGACCGGGCCCCAGCAGCCGAGCCGCACCAGGCACTCGGGGGTGCCGTAGTCGGTGGCGAACTGACCCTGTTCGTAGTAGCCGCCGCGGTCGCAGCCCTCGTGCACGGTGGCGCCGAACAGCCAGGTGGGGCGCAGCTTGTCGTCGAGCGGGATCATCGGCGCAGAACCGGCCAGCTGGTAGAGCAGGTAGGTGAGCGTCTCGGCGAAGTTGTCGGGCTGGATCGGGCAGCCGGGCACGCAGACGATCGGGAGTCCGGCCTTGGACTTCCAGTCCCAGCCGAGGTAGTCCGGCACGCCCATCGCGCCGGTCGGGTTGCCGGCCATCGCGTGGATGCCGCCGTACGTGGCGCAGGTGCCGATCGCCACCACGGCGGTCGCCTTGGGGGCGAGCCGGTCGAGCCACTCACTGGTGGTGACGGGCTGGCCGGTGGCGGGATCGTCGCCGAAGCCGCACCAGTAACCCTCCTTCTTGATCCTCTCGTTGGGGATGGACCCCTCGACGACCAGGACGAACGGCTCGATCTCGCCGCGGTCGGCCTTGAAGAACCACTCGACGAAGTTGTCCGCGCCCTGGGCCGGGCCGCACTCGAAGTCGATCAGCGGCCAGTGCACCGCGACCTTGGGCAGGCCGGGCAGCGCGCCGGTGACGATCTCCTCGATGCTCGGCTGCATCGCGGCGGTCAGCGAGACGGAGTCGCCGTCACAGCTGAGGCCGGCGTTGATCCAGAGAATGTGCACGACGTCGGTGTCGGTTGTTGCAGCACCCATGAGGATGCCTCCTCGGGGATGGGAGCCGGACGAAATGGCTCGAAACC
Source organism: Kitasatospora sp. NPDC058190 (assembly GCF_042883685.1). Taxonomy (NCBI): domain Bacteria; kingdom Bacillati; phylum Actinomycetota; class Actinomycetes; order Kitasatosporales; family Streptomycetaceae; genus Kitasatospora; species Kitasatospora sp. NPDC058190. Next base: position 13,171 of record NZ_JBHVVI010000105.1, on the reverse strand, counting down.
AGTCATAGCAACCGATCGGATTCAACGCCGTTCCAAAGGCCCGACCGGGTTCCCCGGGGGGACGCAAGCGGGCGGGGCCGTTCGGGTCACGTCCGCGCGGCCGGCCCGGCGGGCGCTGGGCACTTGCGGACGAACGCGGACCGCAGCGCGTGGTACGGCGATTCGGGGGTGAAGAACTGCCGGCGCATCACCGCGAGCTCCTCCTCCCGGTACGCGTCCAGCGGCTTCGCCCGCTCGTCGGCCTCGCGTGCGGCCTTCTTCGCCGTGATCCGGTGCTGGGTGGCGGGCGAGGCCGCGAGCAGCCCGGCCAGGCGGGCCGCGCTCGGCCCGAACTCCTCCGGCCCGCAGTCCAGTACGCGGTCGACCAGGCCGGTCCGCTCGGCGGCCGAGGCCGACACCGGGAGCGCCTGCCGGGTCAGCCGCTCGGCCGCCGCCGCGCCCACCCGGCGCGGCAGGGTGTACGTCCAGTACTCCGAGCCGTACAGCCCCATCAGCCGGTAGTGCGGGTTGAGGACGGAACCGCCCCGGCACCACACCTCGTCCGCGGCCAGGGCCAGCATCACGCCGCCGGCCGCGGCGTTCCCCGCGACCGCGGCGACCACCAGGCGGTCGGTGGTGGTGAGCACCTCGCCGACCAGGTCGTCCATCGCGGTGATGTTGGCCCAGGACTCGGCCGCCTGGTCCGGCGCGGCCTCGATGACGTTGAGGTGGATGCCGTTGGAGAAGAAGTCCCGGCCGCCGCCGAGCACCAGCACCGAGGTCGGGCGGGCGGCGGCGAAGCGGTACGCCGCCAGCAGCCGTCGGCAGTGGTCGGTGGACATCGCCCCGCCCGGGAACGAGAAGCGCAGGAAGCCCACCGGGCCGTCCTCGCGGTAGCGGATGTCCGACCACGCCGGGCCCTCGTGCTCACCGGGCACCAGCGGTGCCGCCGCCTCCGGCAGCGGCGGCAGCAGGGCGCCGAGGGCCGTCACCGCCGGGAGCTTGAACGTGGCGGGCCCGCCGGGCGTGCGGCGGCGGCGAAGTTCGGGGATCCACACTGCGCCGTCCGGAGTAGCCCGGCACACCGCCCCGGCCCGGGTGGCGAGCAGCTCGCCCGGCCGGCCGCGCAGCACCGGCTCGCGGTGGCCGCCGTGCAGGTACCACTCGCCGCCGCACAGCGTGTCGAGCACCCCGGGCTGGGAGTCGGCCGCGCGGAGCCTGCGCAGCACCGCCTCGGTGGAGTCGCCCGCCCAGTCGATCCGGCGCTCCTGCTGGCGTAGGAAGGGCCGGGTGCGCACCGCCTCCCGCCAGCCGGGGCCGTGCTGCGGCTGCGGCACGTACGCGCCCGAGGCGACGCGCTCCACGGCGAGCAGCGTGGCGGCCACGGCCGCGTCGGAGACCTCGTTGCGGTACAGGTCGCTCTTGCCGCGCGCGGGCAGCCGGCAGGGGGCCCAGGCCCAGACCGGTCCGGCGTCCATCTCCGCCTCGGCCTGGAGCACGGTGACGCCCCACTCGGTGCGGCCGTCCTGGATCGCCCGGTCGAGGGAGGAGGGGCCGCGGTCCCCCGGCGGGCCGGGATGGACGATCAGGCAGGTGAACTCCGACCAGACGTCCTGCGGGATCGCCGTGCGCAGCATCGGGGCGAGCACCAGGTCCGGCCGCAGGCGGTCAACCGCGTCCACCAACTCGTCGTCATCACCCGCCAGTTGGAAGTCCACCGTGTGGCGCCGGTCACGCAGCTCGGCGTGCAGCCGCTGGCTGAGGCTGTTGAACGCGCTGGCGAGGAGCAGGATCCGCATGTCCGCCTCCGACGGTGAGGGCCTCCGGGAACCCGGAGATCATGACCCCGCACCCGCCCGGCCCCCGGCCCGGCCGCCCCGCCGCGCCGCCCGTTCACTCGGGCGGCGGGGCGGCGGCGCCCGCTCAGATCCGGCGCCGGCGGCGACCGAGCAGCAGCACGGTGAGGGCCGCGGTGGCGACCCCCTCGGCCCAGGCGGCGAGCGTCTTGTCGCCGAACCAGACCGGCTCGTGCATGTTCGGCAGCGGTCCGAGGGCGCCGACGTCCACGTAGCGGTAGAGCAGCAGCGCGCCGAGCCCGGAGGCGGCGACCAGCCAGGCGAAGAGGTCGCCGGACCGGCGCCGCCAGAGGAGCACGAGGACCACGGCCAGGCTGGCGGCGGCGGCCTCGGCGCGGAACAGCGTGCCCTGGGTGAGGGAGTCACCGACGGCGTCGTACTGGTCGGCGAGCCGGGCGTGGACGGCCGCGTCCACGGCGAGTCCGGCGGCGGCCAGCAGGCGCAGCACGAGGTGGGTGGGCCTTCGGCCTTCCGGAAGGACCATGGCCGGTCAGCCGACGGTGAGGACGGCCGGGCGCAGGAGCGCGGCGGCTGCCCGGAAGGAGCGGGGGCTGGTCATGTCGGGGCTCCGTTCGGGAAGGGGGGCACTGACCCGAGCACGTATGCCGAGGATCCTGGCGGACAGGGCCCCCACCGCCAGGCCAAGCCCTCCGAACAGTCCGGTGTTTCATTCCCACGGGTGACGGTGAGGTCCAGGGCTCGAGCCGCGCGAGGCCGGTCCGCTCGCGGTGTGCGAAGGGGTTGTGGAGGTTCCGGCCCCGCGCGGTGCCCCTCGGCGCACCGGGTAGGCGCCCCTCAGGTGCGCCGGTCCGCCCGGGCCGGCCGGTGTGATCATAGGAGGCCGATTCGATGCAGTTGTCCACGGTCCGCCCGGTGCCCGTCACGTTCCCGGACAGTGCGCTGCCCGACGTCCCGGTCGACGCCGAACTCCGCTTCGACGCCAGCCTGCCGTACGCCGCCTGTCTGGCCTTTCCGCTGACTCCGTGCCGGTGCACCGGCGACGGCGCCCAGGTGTGCTGGTACTTCAGCCGCGAACTGCTGAACGAGGGCCGGCACGAGCCCGTCGGCCGCGGCGACGTGAAGGTCCGTCCGGGTCCGGAGGGCGAGGTCCTCATCACCCTGCAGGGGCCCACCGGCAACGCGGCCGTGCTCAGCGCCCCGGGGGAGGCCGTCACCGCGTTCCTCTCGGAGTCCTTCGCGCTGGTGCCCGCGGGATCGGAGTCGGACCACCTCGACGTCGACGCCGCCGTCGCCCGGCTGCTCGCCGACGACTGACCGGACGTACCCGCCCTTCCGTAGAATCCGCAGGTCGATCCCGCCGTACCCCACTCACCTGCAGGAGGCCGCGTTGACGCCCAACCCCGGGCCCGGTGTGCTCACCCAGCTGGAGTCGCTGCTCCACGACGCTCCGGCCGACCGGAGCGGGGCGCTGTGGCGACTCGCCGAGGAGGGGCGCCAGTTGGACGCGAACATCATCCGCCTGCCGCCGAACGCGGAGGTCGCCGAGCACGTGGAGCCGGACCTCGACGTCCTCGTCCAGGTGCTCGGCGGGAGCGGCCGCCTGGAGACGGACAACGGTCGCCAGACCCTGTCCCCCGGGTGCACCGCCTGGCTGCCGCACGGCGCCCGCCGGGCCCTCGCCGCGGACGCGGACGGCCTGGTCTACCTCACCGTCCACCGCCGCCGGCCCGGCCTGGGCATCCGCCCCGCCCCCGCCTCGTAGCGGGCCGGGTACGGGCGCGGAGGTGCCTTGGGCGCCGGCGGAGGATCGGTGTCGACCGGCTTCGCCGCAGGTCGCGGCCATGCTGCCCGGCATGCGGAGGTCCCCGCCGTTCGCGTACAGGTGGCCGGCGGGGCCGCCGATCCGCCTCCACTGCGTACCGAGGCGCTCGTCCCAGCGCAGCACCCCCATTGTCCGGTCCGTCCCGCCGGACAATCGCATGGTCCGGTACCGACCTGCGGCTTTGCCCGTTGGCCGTTGACGGACAATCGGACCCCTGGCGCACTGCGGCAACGGCCTCGGCCGGATCGGCGGTGGAGTGCCGCATCCGCCCGCGGCCTTCCTGGCACTGCTCGTGTTCATTCGGGCCGGGCTCGCTACTCTGAGGCAACATCGGGTGGGCGGGCACCGGTCAGGGACCGCTCTGGGAACGAGGTGAGAGGGTGGCCGGTGGGCATCTGGACGGAGGACATCCGGGCACGGGTGGCGGAGCCGCGGATCTGGTTCGTGGCGACCACCGGGGTGGACGGCGCCCCGCACGTCACCCCGATGTGGATCGGTCTGGAGGGTGAACGGGTGTTCTTCAACACCTCCATCGGCCGGATCAAGGAGCGCAACCTTCGCCACGACCCCCGCGTCTGCCTCTCCAACTCCGATCTGGCCGATCCGTACGACCGTATCCAGATCCATGGCCGGGCCGTCGAGTTCGTGACCGGTGAGCAGGCCGACCGGCAGATGGACCGCCTCGCCCACAAATACCTCGGCGTCGAAGAGTACGGCTGGCGCATTCCCGGCGAGCGGCGGGTCACCGTGTTCATCGAGCCCACCCGAATCCGCCGAATCGTCGGGGTCGAACCGCTGCCGGCCGCCGCCCGGCACACCGGTTGACCTCGGTGTCCTCCAGGAGCGGAGGGCCTGAGTCCCGGTCGGATCCGTCGTCCTCGGCTCGGGCATCGTCAACACGTCGCTTGTGGCGACTCGGACGGTCGGCGAACGTCCAAGGGCGGTGACCGGCTCAGCGGCGCACGGACCGGCCCCCACCGAGGCGGTCAACTCGGTCAGGGCCGCGATCGGCCACCGGCCGGTGAAGGCCGTCGATGTCAGCGGGGCCGTCGGCGCCTGGAACCCCTCGTACCTCGAGAAGGCCGTCGAGCGGTACACCGATGGGCCCCGAACCGACGGGCGACACGAAGGGGATCGGTGACGTGGCGGCCGAGCTCCTGGACCAGCGGCGAGAGAAGGTCGCCATCCGGGACGTACCGGACGGCGACATCACCAGGTGAACCACTGAACCACGCCCGACCGCGCGGCTGCGCCGCGTCACGCAATGCCCGGCAGCACGACGGGCAGCCTGTGCGACGGCGGGCCGCACGTCGACAGGACGGGCCGGGGGCGATCCTTCGCCACCGACCGCAACACCGAGAGAAACCGACGACTCCTCATGGACATCACCGCGACGTTCCGGCTGACCGAGGCCGACTTCCGCACAGCGATACGCAACAGCCCGGCGGTCCGAGGCATCTCGGTCTTCGGTGTCCTGTTCTTCATGGTGGGCCTGCTCACCCTGCTTGTCGGCACCGAGCCGAGGATCTGGCTGGTGATCACCGGTCCGGTGATCCTCGCGTTCGCCGAACTGGTCGTCGTCCGCCAGGCCGCCCGCAAGAGCGCTCCGCTCCTCGCCGAGCCCTGGACCGTACGGATCACCGACCAGAACTACGCCCTCAGCACCGCCGTCAGCCAGGCCGAGGTCGCCTGGAGCGCGTACCGCCAGGTGACCGCGCGGTCCGGCTTCTGGTACCTGCAACAGACCAACAAGGCCGTCGCCTTCATTCCGCAGCACGCCTTCGACGCGGCGCAACTCGCCCAGGTGTCGGCCTTCTTCGCCGACCGGCTGCCGCCACTGAAGCGCCCCTGGTACCTCCCGTTCGCCTGATCCCGCCGCGTGCGCCCGCCTCCGGCACCGGCGGGGTGTCCGGCACAGCTGGAGACCGTCGCGGCCGCCTGAAGGGCGGCCTGACGGGCGGCCTGACGGGCGGTCACCGGTACCCCGCTCCCGCCAGGTCTCCCTGGACGAACAGCACCAGCCCCAGGCAGGCCAGGCCCAGGGCGGGCAGGAGGCCGAAGGCCATGGCCACCAGGAGCGGCATGGTGCTCGGCGGGACGAGGACCGCGCGCTCGGGCCGGGAGAGCCGGTAGTACACCTGGACCTCGTCATCGATCCGGCGCCACCGGCCGGAGCGGTCCACGAGCTCGATCTCCCGGCCGTCCTCGGTCGTGAACACCAGGACCGGCCGCGCGGGCCAACGGCGGCGCCGCAGGCGCGGTCCTTCGGTGACCCGCCGGACCTCGACGCACCGGGCGGTGGCCGTCCGCCCGTCCGGCCGCACCCGCCCGCCGACCGTGATCCGCCGCCAGAACGCACCGGCGGCCGCCGCTCCCACCGCGCCGACGGCGCCGCCGAACAACCCGAGCATCACCCCGGGCAACCCGCTGACCCAGACCATGGCGTCCCTCCCCGCCCCGAGCGTGCCCGCGGCGACACCCCGGCACACGGCCGCGCTCCGCGCGCATCGGCTCTCACCCGAGAACGCGGTCCTCCGCTCCGGGGCCCACCGCGCGGGCAACAGCCGCCGGGGTCGCGCTGCCGGGGCCGGACGCGCCGGGCCCACGGGAGTTCGGGTGCGTGCGCTCAGTGGTGGAACACCCGTGCGGCGCTGTCCAGCCAGGTCCAGTCGACCGGCGTGTACTGCTTCTTCAGCGCCAGGCGCCCAAAGCCGTAACCCTTGAGCGCGGTCTCGACGGCGGCTCCCCGGCGAGGGCTTCCCCACCCGTGTCGTCTGCACCAGCGATGGGAACTCCACCACGTTCGTCCGCCCCGGCGGATTCCCCAGCATCTCGATGCCGTAGTACTCCGGTGAGGCTTCTCCATGTGACCTGGTCGACGGCCCGGCAGCGGGAAGTCCAGCGGGACCGGCGCATCAGTGGGACGGCTTTGAGGAGGTCGTCCCACACACGGGTGGCCGCGACGCACGTACCGACACCGGCGGGCGTGCCCCTGATGGCGCCGACGCCGTAGGGACCGTGCCACATTGTGGCCGCGGTCGGGAGCAAAGCGGCGGGGTCCAGCTGCCGGCAGACGGCGAATCTCGGCCCGCCCGGAGTTCACGAGGTCGGGCGCGCGCCGCCTTCGGTGCCCTGTGTCGGCGAGCACGCGCAGCAAGCCCGGTTCGAGGCCCAGCACAGACCTTTCAATGCCCTCACGTCCCGACCACGTGGGGAAAACCCGTTGGCCGCCGACGTCCCTGCTGGCACGATCCTGGGATGACCGACCACTGCGACGCCGTCCTCCGTCTGTGGGGTCGCCAGCTGTACGAGCGTCAGAGCGAACCACTCGCCTGGGCGCAGGCGGTCCTGCGGGCCACCGGTCGCCCGCCGACCGCCCTTGCCGCGGCGATGTCCGGCCGGCTCGACGCCCTCGCCCACGTCCCGTCCGACCGCGCATGGCCGCTGTTCCGTACGGTCGCCAAGCTGGCCGCCAACCTGCGCGGCGACGGCCGCTACGACGCGGACGTCGGCACCCGGATCGGCCCGCTGGCCCTGCGGCTGGGCGAGCTCGAACCGCCGCTCGCCGGCCCGCTCGGGGACGCGCTCGGCCACCCGCCGGACGGACCGGCGTCCCTGGTCACCGTCCACGCCGTCGAGCTGCGCGGGAACCGCACGACCCGGCTGCGGGCGATCGACGCGCTGCTGGAGTGGGCCGAGCTCGGCCACCCGCAGGCCCGGGCGGCCCTGTCCGAGGTCGCCTCCGACCACCGGACGCAGGACGTCACCGTCTGGACCAAGGCACTCAACCGGATCGCCCTGTTCGGCGACAAAAGCCTCGAGCCGGGCCTGCTGCGCGCGCTCGCCGACACCGGGCACCGCGGGGTGCGGTGGACGGCGCTCGCCTGCGCCGAACTCGGCTTCCGCCGGGCCGTTCCGCTGGTCACCGGTCTGCTGGAGCATCCCGACCCGATGGTCCGCGAGGGCGCCTGCGAGGCGCTCGGCCTCCTCGAGGAACGCACCGCCGTACCCGCCCTGGCAGCCCGGCTCAACGACGAGACCGACTGGGTGCGCAGCAGGGCCGCCCAGGCCCTCGGCGAGATCGGCGGCGACCAGGCGCTCGCCGTGCTCTGGCAAACGATGACGCAACGCCGCAACCCCAAGGCCGGGCATCTCGCCTCAGCGATCGCCGCCTTCGGCCCGCCGGTGGTGGAGGACCTGATCGCCCTCACCAGCGACCCCGACCCGGACCTGCGGGCACTGGCCTGCCGTGCCCTCGGCTCCACCGCCGACGACCGGGCCCTGCCCGTACTGGAACGCCTCGCCGCCCACGACCTCGCCAGAACCACCCTCGGCGGCCTGGTGGCAACCACCGCCAAGCAGGGGCTGCGCACCGCACACCGCATTCGCGCGCGCACCGCACCGCCCGCCTGAGCTCGACGCTCTTCTCGTTCTCGCCGACGTTTCTCCTGTCCTTCGTCGTCCCAGCCTGAGGCTCCGGATCAAGCGCGAGTAGGCGCGGCTCCCGAGGCGGAAGGCGGTCGGCCACACTCATGGATCACGTAGGTTGTGGGTTCGCGGGAGCCCAGGGAGCCCAGCCTGCTGGTGACCTTCCGTGATCCCCTGCGGCGTATCGGCCCCATGTCTGTCCGGCTGCCTCAGACGCGAGGCGGCAGCATTTCGATGATCTCGGCGATGCCGGCGAGAGGTTGGGCCTCGTGCATGGTTATCACGTCACCGGGTTTCAGATGCCGCCAGTGCTCGGGCTGCAGGGGAGCCAGGCGAACGTCAGCCGTCTCTCCGGGGCCGAGTTGCGGCGCGAACTCCACCCAAAGCCTTGCGATGTTCAGATCTCGTTGCCCGTCTGCGGTGCTGTTGCCGATGTCCCACAGCGGCCTGAGCCGGCCATCCCCCGAGAAGGCACTCTGGCGTCCGCCCTCGTCGGTTCCCAGCAGGGTCAGCGTCGCGCGAACGGTGCCGTGCATGACCTCCCAGCCCCGCCACTCGCACCAACGGCGGCTGCGGTCGAGCATCATCTGCCGGGCAGCCTCGGCGAGCATCTCCCAGAAGACGGTGGACACGGGATGGACGTCGGCGATCTCGATCAGCACGTCGAGCGCCATCTCCCATTCCTGGAGCGCGATCTCCTCGCGAACATTGCCGACCGTCTGGCCGTTCTCCGCCACGGCGTCCTCAGGCAGTAGGTCGACAGCCCGCCGAAGAAGTGTGAACGCGTCATCCATGCGCTGGATTCTCTCCTGCTCCGGGAAGCTTTGTCACAAGCGACCTGACGGGACCCGGCGGCACGACACGCCCGAACACTCCACCGACCTCAAGATCTATAGCCGCTACATTCAGAAACCCGTGCGCCGTCGCGCCAGTGCCGCGAGGTCGGCCTCGGCGGCCGCTGTTGCGCCACCGTTTTCTCGTCCGGTGGTCGATCCCCACACGTCGGCACGCTTCCGCAGTGCTCAGGCCTCTGGTCCATGAGCCGGAAGCATTCCTCCCGCTCACGGACCAGAGGCCCGGTGCTGCGATTCGCCCGGATCCCACGGATCTCGAAGGTCATCGCACTCCCCGGCTGAGGTGTTGCAACGATCTCGAGAACCCAAGGGCGGTGGTACCGGCCCGGGGCCCGATCAGGGTTCCCCAGCGCGATCGGGGCTGAATCGGAGTCGGATCAGAACCGGATCAGCCGTCGTTCTCCGCGGACGGCAGGTACGCGCCGGGCACGTCCTGCGGCGCGTGGATCTCACTCTCGCCCGGGTACGGGGTGGTCCAGTTGTGGGTCTGGTACCAGGTCAGGTGGTTCATCTGCGCCGGGTTCGCGCGGTCCGGCGCGGCGTTCGGGCCGGTCAGGCGCTGCTTGGACTTCCAGGTGTCCCACTGGTCCGCGACGGCGCGCTCCGCCGCCGGCGGCGCGGTCGTCACCGGGGCGGCGGCCGCGCCGCGGTCCTGCTGCCCAGGCACGTCGACGCCGCACGCGGGCGGCGTCTTGAGGCCGTCGGTCAGCGAGGTCCGGTTGGGCACCGCGGTGAACGGCGTGAAGTCCGGCTTGTCAGTGAAGGCCGTGGCCATCGGGCTGGCCGCGCTGTCCTTCTGGTTCATCGGGTGGATCCCGAGGATCTGCTCGATGGTGCGGATCATCGTGATCTGCGAGTAGTAGCGGCTGTCGACGGCCCCGTGCTGCGCCCAGGGGCTGATGATCTGGATCGGGGCGCGGTGGCCGTCCACGTGGTCGAGGCCGGCCTGGGAGTCGTCCTCGACCACGAAGACGGCCGAGTCCTTCCAGTACTCGCTGTGCGAGATCTCGTCGACGATCTTGCCGACCGCCAGGTCGTTGTCGGCGACCTGCGCGGCCGGGCTGGCCGGACCGCCGGTGTGGTCGCTGGACAGCCACAGCATGTTCAGGTTCGCCGGGCCGTTCTGCTCGAAGTCCTGCTTCCAGATCTGGTACCGGTACTGGTCCGGCACGTCCAGGTCGAACTTGGGGAAGCCGGGCACCGACACGTCGTTGAGCGAGGGGATCGGCGACGAGGAGTTGAGCGGGTAGGCGGTGTCCTGCCCGTTCGCGTCCATGGTCTTCGCGTCGCAGTACAGGTTCTGCCAGCTCGCACCGTCGGGCTTGGTGAGGAACTGGTGGAACTCCCCGAAGTCCCGCACGTCCTGGCCGGCCGCCTGCGCGCCGGTCCACAGGAAGCCCGACCGCTGGTGGCCCAGGCCGTCGTCCTCGGTGTCGTAGCTGCGCTCGTACTCGCCCGCCGAGGACTCGGTGTACTCCGGGTTGTCGGCCTGCATCAGCCAGTTGTGGCCCTCGGCGGAGTTCGTGCCGATGTCGTAGGTGTTGTCGTAGAGCCCGAACTGCTCGGCCAGCGCGTGCTGGTTGGGCGTCACGTTCGCGCCGAACTGGGCCAGTTTCGGGTCGCCGTTGCCCTTGGCCAGGTCCCCGAAGAGCTGGTCGTAGGTGCGGTTCTCCTTGACGATCAGGAAGACGTGCTTGATCGTCGACGGGTCGCCGATCCGCGTCGGCACCGGCACCGGCTTGGCCTTGTGCCGGCCGGCGGTCTGCACCGATCCGCTGGTCCAACCGTTCTGCCGGAAGACCTTGGCGGTCTGGGAGCGGATCTCACGGTCGCCGGGCAGCGTGAACTGGGTCAGGCTGGACGTGGTGTCGTGGGTGTTGTGCGCGCCGGTGCTGTTGGGCCGCCGCGCGTCGATGCCACGGGTGTTGGAGACGACCACCTTCGAGCCGACGGTGGTGATCTCGGCGGGGAAGTAGTCCGTGGGCAGCAGGCCGACGTAGCTGACCGGCTCCTGCGCACCGCTGTAGCGGTAGACGGCCACCGCGTTGGCCCGGCCGAGGGTGACCAGCAGGTGCCCGTCGTCGGTGAGCGTCACGGCGGTGGGCTCGTAGCCCACCGAGGCCTCCGGCCACGGCTTGGTGGAGATGCTCTGCACCACCTTGTCGTGGGCGGTGTCGATGACCGACACCTCGTCGCTGTTCGTGTCGGTGACGAACAGCGTCCCGTTCTTGGCGTACAGCGACGTCGGGTGCAGGCCGACCTCGATGGTGCCGACGGCGGCGGACGGGTCCGCGAGGTCGATCACGCTGACGGTGCCCGTGGTGGTGGCACCGGTGTCCGGGTCGGCCACCACCTGGGTGCCGTAGGAGTTGATCGTGTCGTCGTCGGAGGTGGCCGGGCGCCCGCCCTCGTTGCCGACGTACAGCTTGTGGCCGACCTGCACGATGCCGCGCGGCGCGTTGCCGACCGTCCAGCTCTGCCCGATCGCTCCGGTCGCCGCGTTGATCGCGACCACCCGGTTCTGCCCGTTGACCGCCGCGTACACCGTCTTGCCGTCGGCGGAGAACACCGCTCCGGACGCCAGCGCGTGCTTGTCCCCGTCGGCCGGGATCGCCACCGTCACCGGGTTGGCCAGGGAGCCGTCGGCGTTCACGGTGAACCTGGTGTAGCCGTTGAGCTGGCCCAGCCACAGCTGCGAGCCGTCCGGCGAGTACACCGGAGCCTCCTGGCCGACCGAGCCGTCGGTCAGGTGCAGGTCGTCGCCCTTGGCCTTGCCGACGCGCTGCTGCACCTTGCCGGTCTTCAGGTCCACCACGACCAGCGAGGCGTCGCCGTCGGCGACCGAGGCGGCCAGGTGACCGCCGTCCGGGCTGACCCGGGACGCCATGATCTTGCCGTTGTCGATGACCAGCCGATCCCCGTACGGGGCCAGGTACTGGTCGCTGGAGATGACCTGGCCGTCGGCGGTGACCTGGCCGACCTGGTCGGTGCCGAACTGGTGGGTGGTCGCGAAAGCCGTGCCCGTGGCCACGGCCACCGCCGTGATGCACGCCGTGGCGAGAGTGGCCCGGCGGCTCGCACGCCGACCGAGAAGGACGAAGTGGTCCTTCTGGACGCGTCGACGACGCGTTACCTGCATGGCGTCAGCCCTTCGTTGGGTTGGTTCGTTGACTTCATCGGGTGTGTCGCGGCCGCTGTGGCCGTTCAGTTCGTCGGGGCGGAGAGCAGCGTGACCTGACCGTCGAACTGCCACAGCGGGTTCGGCGCGTCCCCGGTCGGGGTGTGCACCAGGAAGTAGCCGTTCACTTCCTTGGGCCCGTCACCGTCGGCCATCAGCCGGCCGTCCGAGGCCACGTCGAGTTGGTAGACCGCCGTTCCCGGCGCGGCCGTCCCGGGCAGGTGCCAGGTGACGACGCAGCGCCAGTCGTTGCCCGGACCCTCTGGGTCGACCTGGCCGTCACTCCGGTCGCACGCCGCCGTGACCCGCAGCTGGTCCTCCGTGACGGCGGGGCGGCGCAGCTGCTCGGTCTGCAGCCGGTACAGGTGCGCGAACACGGTCGCGACCGACCGCTGCACCTTCTCCTGCGAGATCCCCGAACCCGTCGAGGGCGTGGCCGCCGCGACCGCCCCGAAGGTCAGCACGAGCAGCCCGGCCAGCGGCAGCACGCCGAAGGCGAGCGCGCGGCGCCCCGTGCCGTCCTCGCTGCCGTTGGTGAAGTCCCGCCGCACGAACAGCCGATAGGCCGCCGCCGTCGCCACCACGACCCACACCAGGCTGACCGCGACGGCGATCAGCAGCTCGTCGAGCCGCGCCGGGTCCGCGAACAGCCCGTTCCAGGAGACGAAGGCGTAGCCGGGCAGCGCGAGCCGCAGCGCCACGGGCAGCGGCAGCATCTGGGCGAGCTGCATCGCGACCGCCGCCAGCGCGGGAACCAGCAGCCCCATCGGCGAGCGCCCCAGGATGACGGAGCCGAGCAGCCCGATCGCCGCCAGCGCCAGCGTGGGCGCCAGCGCGCACCCCCACGCCAGCAGTACGCTCCCGGCCGCCTCCGACGGCGACAGCAGGTGCCCGTCGACGCCGACCAGCGGCCGGTTCCCGACCGCCGCCAGCCCGCCGACCGTGCTCGCGGCCACCAACCCGGCCACCAGCAGCACGAGCACGGTCGCGCTCGCCAGAGCCTTCGCCGCGAAGATCCGCCGCGGCGAGCGGACCGCCACCAGCAGGTGCCGCCAGGTGCCGAGCCGGTCCTCGGCGGCGAACACGTCACCGG
>NZ_JBHVVI010000104.1:0-32810 GCF_042883685.1 Kitasatospora sp. NPDC058190 | reverse complement strand
GGCCCGCCGCCGTACCGCTGGTGCTGCTGCCCGCGCTGACCGCCCCGGCCGAGCCCGGCCCGCCGCCGACCGCCCCGGCCCACCCCGACGCCCTGGGCCCCGCCCCGGGCCGCGCCCCGGCCCCGGCCCCGTCCGCCGGCTCCCGGCTGCGCCCCGCCGCGCTCGGCCACGGGCTGGGCCTGGCCGCGCTGCTGCTGTTCCCGCCGGCCGTACCGGGCGGGGACCGGCCGCTGGCCGTCGCGCTGGTGCTGGCCGCCGCGGTGTCGGCGGGCTCGGCCGAGCGGGCGGCCCGCTGGTACCGGCAGGTCGGCCGCGGCCACCTGGGGGCGGCCCGCACGCTGGCCGAGTTCCGGGCCCGGATGCGGCCGGTGCTGCCGGTCGCGGTCGCGCTGCACCTGGCGGTGCTCGCGGTGCTGACGTACGCCGCGCTGGCGGTGCTCGCCGTGGTGGCGCCGCATCCCGGGCCGGGCCACGGCGGCGGGCTGCTGCACCTGGCCGCCGAGCGGGCGGGCCCCGCGCAGTGGGCAGCGCAGGGCGTGCTGGGCCTGCTGCTGGTGCTGCCCGTGCTGCTGGCCCGCTGCGGCCGGACGACGGCCGCCGCGCTGGGCGCGCTGGCCGGGCCCGCCGCGGCGGCGGTGCCGCTCGCCCTGGGCCGCTCCGCGCCGGTAGCCGTGCTGCTGGGCGGCGGCGCGGTCGCGGCGGTGCTGCTGGCGTACGCCTGGGCGTGGCTCGGCCGGGCCGGCGCCCACCGCTGACGCCCCGACGCCCGGCCGTACGCCGCCTTGACCCTCCGCCGCCCCGACCCTCCGACGTTCGAAAAACGCTGTTCGTTCGTAGTTCTCAGTCCGCCAGGTCGTCCCCGACCTCGCTTCGTGGAAGGACGCCCCCGATGAGGGTGCTGCTGCTGGGCGCCGACGGCTTCATCGGCCGCCGGGTGACCGATCGTCTGCTGATGGACCAGGAGTTGCAGGTGACGGTGCTCGGCCGGCGCGACTCGGCCGACATCCGCTTCGACCTGACCACCGGGAGCCCGGGCGCGCTGGCCCGCTTCCTGGACGCGGTCGCGCCGCAGGCGGTGATCAACTGCGCGGGCGCCACCTACGGCAGCTCGCGCACCCTGATCCGGTCGAACACGCTGGCCGTCGCGACCGTCTGCGAGGCGATCCGGCGCAGCCGGGAGCCCGCCCGGCTGGTGCACGTCGGCTCGGCCGCCGAGTACGGGCCGGTGCCCGGCGGGGTGCCGGTCTCGGAGCAGGCCGAGCCGCGGCCGGTCGGCCCGTACGGGGTGTCCAAGCTGGCCGGGACGGAGCTGGTGCTGGCCTCCGGGCTGGACGCGGCGGTGCTGCGGGTGTTCGACGTGGTGGGCCCGGGGGCACCGACCGCCTCGCTGTTCGGGCGGCTCGCCGAGGGCCTGCGGCGGGCGCTGGAGCGGGACGAGAACCAGGTGCGGATGCCGGACCTGTCCGGATACCGGGATTTCGTGGACGTGCGGGACGTCGCGCGGGCGATCCAGGCGGCGGCGGTCTCGGCCGCCACCGGGGTGATCAACATCGGCAGCGGGCACGCCGTCCGGGCCCGGGACGCGGCCCAGCTGCTGGTGCGGGCCTCGGGCTTCGAGGGGTCGATCGTCGAGGAGAACCGCCAGGTCCTGCTGCCCGCGCAGGCCGGCGGGCCGGGCGGCGACCACCTGCCCGGCCATCACCACCCGCCGGGGCAGTACCTGCCGGGGCACCGGGCGGAGGGCCAGCGGCCGGAGGGCCGGCCCGCCCCGGGCGAGCCGGTGCCGTGGCGGCAGGCGGACGTGCGCACCGCCCGGGACCGTCTCGGCTGGCGGACACAGGTGCCGCTGGAGGAGTCGCTGGGGGACGTCTGGCTGGAGACGGCCTGCCGGGTGTGAGCTCGCTCCGGGGGTGTCCCGGGCCCGGAATCACGGGCCCGGGGCCGCCCGGAGGGGCCCGTCGGCCGGTTCCACGATCCGGCGCGGCCCGTCTCGCCCATCGGACGGGCTGTCTCGGAATACCGGAGGGGCGTGACACTGTTGGCCTAGAGAGCCACCTGAGTGGCGGAGCAGCAACCCCGTCCGAGGCGGCCCTGGGCCACCTGAACAAGACACCCATCGGAGTCCCCGTGTCGTTGCCACCCCTGGTCGAGCCGGCCGACGAGCTCACCGTTGACGAGGTCCGCAGGTACTCCCGCCACCTGATCATCCCGGACGTCGGGATGGCCGGGCAGAAGCGGCTGAAGAACGCCAAGGTGCTGTGCGTCGGCGCCGGTGGCCTGGGTTCGCCCGCGCTGATGTACCTGGCCGCCGCCGGTGTCGGCACGCTGGGCATCGTCGAGTTCGACGTGGTCGACGAGTCGAACCTGCAGCGCCAGATCATCCACGGCCAGGCCGACATCGGGCGCTCCAAGGCGGAGTCGGCGCGGGACTCGGTCAAGGAGATCAACCCCTACGTCGACGTGATCCTGCACGAGGAGCGCCTCGACAACTCCAACGTGATGGAGATCTTCTCCGGCTACGACCTGATCGTGGACGGCACCGACAACTTCGCCACCCGCTACCTGGTGAACGACGCCGCGGTGCTGCTCGGCAAGCCGTACGTGTGGGGCTCGATCTACCGCTTCGACGGCCAGGCCAGCGTGTTCTGGGCCGAGCACGGCCCCTGCTACCGCTGCCTGTACCCGGAGGCCCCGCCGCCGGGCATGGTCCCCTCCTGCGCCGAGGGAGGCGTGCTGGGCGTGCTGTGCGCGTCCATCGGCTCGATCCAGGTGAACGAGGCGATCAAGCTGCTGGCCGGTATCGGCGACCCGCTGGTCGGCCGGCTGATGATCTACGACGCCCTGGAGATGAACTACCGCCAGGTGAAGGTCCGCAAGGACCCGAACTGCGCCGTCTGCGGTGAGAACCCGACGGTCACCGAGCTGATCGACTACGAGGCCTTCTGCGGCGTCGTCTCGGAGGAGGCGCAGGCCGCCGCCGCCGGTTCGACCATCACCTCGAAGCAGCTCAAGCAGTGGCAGGACGACAAGGAGGACATCTACCTCATCGACGTCCGCGAGCCCGGCGAGTACGAGATCGTCAACATCCCCGGCGCGGTGCTGATCCCGAAGAACGAGTTCCTGATGGGCGACGCGCTGGAGAAGCTGCCGCAGGACCGGAAGATCGTGCTGCACTGCAAGTCGGGCGTGCGCTCGGCCGAGGTGCTGGCCGTGGTGAAGGCCGCGGGCTTCGCCAACGCCGTCCACCTGGGCGGCGGCGTGCTCGGCTGGGTGAACCAGATCGAGCCGCACAAGCCGGTCTACTGAGAGACTGACACGAAGGGAGGGCCCGCCGTCCGGCGGGCCCTCCCTTCGCGCGTCCCCCCGTGCGTCTTCCCGTACGGTCAGAGCGCGTGCTTGCGCTGCAGCACGTTGTAGGAGATCCAGCCCGGCAGCACCGGCAGCCAGAAGGTGAGCGCCCGGTAGAGGAACACCGCCGGGGTGGCGACCGCCGGGGGCACGTCCGCGGCCAGCAGCGCGCCGATCAGCGCGACCTCGACGGGGCCGATGCCGCCCGGGGTGGGGATCGCCGAGCCGGCCGCGTTGGCGGTCAGGAAGACCACCGCGACGGCCGAGAAGCTGACGTCACCGCCGAAGGCCTGCACCGAGAAGTCCAGGCAGGCGGTGAAGGAGAGGGTCAGCAGCAGGATGCCGCCGAAGCCGGTGAACAGCTTGCTGGGCGTCTGCATCAGGTCGAGCATCCGCGGCACCACGCCGAAGAACAGCGAGCGCAGCCGGCCCAGCACGAAGCGCCGCAGCGGCGCGACGGCGGCCACCACCAGGGCGAGCACGGCGGCGGTCAGCACACCGATGATCACCGCGCGGGAGGCGGAGAGGTCGCCGTTGGTCTGGCTGCCGGTGATCAGGCCGAAGCTGAACAGCAGCAGCAGGTGCCCGGCCAGGCCCGCCAGCTGGGAGGCGCCCACCGAGGCGACCGCCTGGCCGGGGCGGATGCCGGCCTTCTGCAGGTAGCGGGTGTTGAGCGCGATGCCGCCGATCGCGGCGGGGGCGACCAGCTTGACGAAGGAACCGGCCAGCTGGGCCGCGACGGTGCGCCGGAACGGCAGCCGCTCGGGGACGAAGCCGGTCAGGCTCATCGCGGCGGCGACATAGCTGAACGCGGCCGCGAGCAGGGCCGCCGCCGCCCACGCCCAGTTCATCTGGGACAGCTTGAGCTGGGCCGGCTTGATGGTGGTCAGCGCCAGGTAGGCGGCGAAGGTGAGCGCGATCACCATGATCAGGGTCTTCGGCTTCAGCCGCTCCAGCCTGGCCGGCTCCATCGGCGCCTCGGGGGCGATCTGCAGGATCTGGCCGCGGATGCGGCTGAGCAGGTCCTCGCCGGCCGCCGCGATGTCCTCCTCGGCCTGCTGCTGGGTGCGCTCGCCGGCCGCGACCTGTTCCAGCGCCCTCGCCCGGGCGGCGGCCTTGCGCTCCTTGGTGAGCTTGGCGAGGTCGATCCGGGTGGAGCGGCTCATCCCGACCGGCTGGAGCAGCGGCAGCGCCTGGGCGACCCGGTCGGCCCCGACCACCGCGTTGGCGGTGGCCACGGCCCGCTCGGGGCCGATCCGCAGCGCGAAGGTGGTGAGCAGCTGGGCGACGTCGATGCGCAGCGTCAGGTCGGTGGCGGCGATGTCGCCGCCGGACAGGTTGACCAGGCAGGCCGTCTTCCCGTCCACCACCAGCAGCGACTCCCCGGTGAGCCGGCGGTGGGCGATCCGGCGCTCGTGCAGGGCCGCCACCGACTGCCACAGCGAGGCCATCACCTCGTCGGTGACCTCCTCGTCGGCGAGCTCGTCCAGGGTGCGGCCCTCGACGTTCTCGTACACCAGGATCGCGGCGTCCGGGCCCAGCTCGGAGGTGGCGACCAGCTGCGGAGCGCGGGCGCCCGAGGCGGCCGCCGCGTACGCGATCAGGGCCTCCTGCTCCAGCGCCTGGCGCAGCGACTGGGGGCTGCGGCGCACCGCCACCGAGCGCAGCCGCAGCCGCCGCCAGGCCCGGTAGAAGAAGCCGGAGGCCTGCTGCTCGCGGTCGATGATGTGGACGTCCAGCGGCGGGCCGTCCTGCTGGGTGACGTAGTAGCGGCGGGTGCCGCCGGGCGCGTCCGGGGCGCGGTGGGCGCCGTCCGGGGTGAAGCCGACCTTGCGCAGGCCGATCATCAGGTGCTGGCCGGTGGGCCGGATGTTGGGGGAGCCGATCGCGTACAGCGTGCCGTAGGCGACGGACCAGCCGATCAGCACGGTCAGCAGCAGCGACAGCGGGGTGGTGTAGCCGCCGAGCAGCTCGGTGACGCCGCTGAAGACCACCACCACCCACAGGGCCACCCGCCAGCGGGGTCTGCTCGACATGCCGACGGCGGTCATGTAGGCGATCACCGGGGCGAGGTAGCCGTGCACCGGGTCGGTGAGGGTGCCGTTGCTGTCCAGCGGCAGCCGGGTCAGCGCGACCTGGATGTGCTCGGAGGCGCCCTCCGCCACCCACCAGTCGATGCCCAGCGAGACGCCGTACGCCAGCACCGAGGCGAGCACGCCGTCGGCGACCCGCAGGCCGTCGCGTTTGATCAGCCGCTCGACGGCGAACGCCAGCGGAACGGCCAGCACCGCGACGCTGGAGACCAGGCCGGTGATGGTGGACAGCACCGCGGAGAAGTGCGGCGCGTTGGTGGCGATGTCCTGCTCGATGCCGGTGGTGGTCGAGGTGGCGATGCCCGCCAGCACGAAGACGGCGACGATCCCGAGGACGCCGGCCAGGAAGCGGATCAGGTCGGACGGGCGGTGCGCGCGGGCGGCGAGCAGCGGTTCGTCGACGTCCAGGTGCGGGGCGTCGTCCAGCGGGTCGTGGTACTCGCGCTGGACCGGCTGCACCGGAACAAGGGGCCGCTCGACCGGCTCGGGCGTCTTCTCGGGCGTGGGGGTCTTGATCGTCGGGTCCTTGATCAGGGAGACTTCCGGCGTCGGCCCGTGCTCGGGCCCGTCGTCGGACTCGTTGCCGGGCGCCGGGGGCACAGCGGATCCGGACTCGTCGGAGTCCCTGTCCACGCCCACGTCAGCCGTCCCGGTCATCTGGTCTTGTCCTCGTATCACCACTCACCGCCCCGAAGATGGTGGCATGCCCCGCGCCCCTGTGCTGGACAGGGGGCGGATCGGGCGCGGCGGATCGAGTGCGCGGGGCCGCGCGTGCGCCCCTGTAAGGAAGAATGCCGCAGGTGACGGACGTAACAGACGACGGCCTCCCGGACGCCCTACCGCCCTTCGCCGAACTCGTGCTCGACCTGACCGAGCGGATTCCACCCGGCAGGGTGATGACCTACGGCGACGTCGCCGAGTACCTCGGCCAGGGCGGCCCCCGGCAGGTCGGCCGGGTGATGGCACTGTACGGCGGCTCGGTGCCCTGGTGGCGGGTGATCCGCGCCGACGGCCGCTTCCTGCCAGGGCACGAGCACCGCGCCCTCGCCCACTACAGCGAGGAGGGCACCCCGCTGCGCGAACTCGCCGATCCGCCCCGGGTCGACCTGAGGCGGGCCCGCTGGGACGGCGAGCAGATTTCACCGGATCCTTCGCGCGGGCGGGATTGACGGGGCAGGATCGTAGGCTCGATACGGGCGGGCCCCGGCGGGCCCGCCCCGCCATGCCCCTCTGTACGACCCCAGGAAATTCCGTGAGCGAGCGAAGCGAGCGAGCCATCAAGAGGCGCGTGCGGGCGAATGCCCCTGCCGAGCGCAGCGAGGCGGACGCATGAGTTCGCCGTACCGGCTCGTGCGCAGCCCGCTCGTCCAGCCCGACCCGCCCGTGCTGGACGCCTACCAGCGCGCCGTGGTCGAGCACACCGGCGGCCCGCTGCTCGTCCTCGCCGGACCGGGCACCGGCAAGACCACCACCCTGGTCGAGGCGGTCGCCCGGCGCGTCCAGGACGGCACCGACCCCGAGAAGATCCTCGTCCTGACCTTCAGCCGCAAGGCCGCGATGGAACTGCGCGACCGGATGTCCGGCCGCCTCGGCACCGCCGCCGCCCCGCAGGCGACCACCTTCCACTCCTTCTGCTACGCCCTGCTGCGCTCCCACCAGGACCCGCAGGACTACGCCGAACCGCTGCGGCTGCTCTCCGGCCCCGAGCAGGACGTCATGGTCCGCGAACTGCTCGCCGGCGGCGCCGAGGACGCCAAGCTCGGCAGTACCCGCATCCAGTGGCCGCTGGACCTGCGCGCCTGCCTGACCACCCGCGGCTTCGCCGACGAGGTCCGCGCCGTCCTCGCCCGCAGCCGCGAACTCGGCCTCGGCGAGGCCGAACTCGAACGCTTCGCCCAGGGCGTCCAGCGCCCGGACTGGGCCGCCGCCGCGCACTTCCTCGCCGACTACCTCGACGTCCTCGACCTGCGCGGCGTCCTCGACTACGCCGAACTCGTCCACCGCGCCGTCCTGCTCGCCGAGCGCCCCGAGGTCGGCGAGGAGCTCCGGCAGCGCTACGAGGTCGTCTTCGTCGACGAGTACCAGGACACCGACCCCTCCCAGGTCCGGCTGCTGCGCCAACTCGCCGGCGGCGGACGCGACCTCGTCGCCGTCGGTGACCCCGACCAGTCGATCTACGCCTTCCGCGGCGCCGACATCAACGGCATCCTCGACTTCCCGCAGACCTTCCGACAGGCCGACGGCAGCCCCGCCGAGGTCAAGGTGCTGCGCGTGTCCCGCCGCTCCGGCGCCGTCCTGCTCGCCGCCTCCCGCGAAGTCGCCCGCCGGATGCCGATGGGCCGGCTGCCCGCCGACAAACTCGCCCAGCACCGCGCCCTGCTGCCCTCCCGCGAGGGGGGCCGGGCCGAGGTCTACACCTACCCGACCCCCGGTGCCGAACTCGACTCGATCGCCGACCTGCTGCGCCGCGCCCACCTGGAGGACGGCGTGCCCTGGGGCGAGATGGCCGTGCTGGTGCGGGCCGGCGCCCGCTCCATCCCCGGCGTGCGGCGGGCGCTCGGCGCGGCCGGCGTCCCGCTGGAGATCGACGGCGACGACCTGCCGCTGCGCGAGGAGCCCGCCGTCGCCCAGCTGCTGCTCGCCCTGCGGGTCTGCGCCCAACAGGCGACCCGGTTCGCCGGCCGCGACCGGCACGGCGACCCGGACTCCGCGGAGCAGGACACCCCTGACCCGGACTCCGCGGAGCAGGACACCGCCGGCCCGGATACCCCCGACCCCCTCACCGTCGATCTGGCCCACGCCCTGCTCACCGGCCCGCTCGGCGGCCTCGACGGCTCCGACCTGCGGCGCCTGGGCCGCGCCCTGCGCGAGGAGGAACGCGCCGCCCTGCGCGCCGAAGGCCGCCCCACCGCCGCCCCGCGCCCGGCGGGCGAACTGATCCGCGAGGCCCTCGCCGAACCCGAGCGCCTGATCGCCCTCGACCCGGCGACCGCCCGCCGCGCCCGCGACCTCGGCACCCTGCTGCGCAAGGTCCGCGAACGCCTCGCCGGCGGCTGCACCGCCGAGGACGCCCTGTGGGAGCTGTGGGACGGCAGCCGCCGCTGGCGCGAACGCCTGGAACGCGCCGCCCTGCGCGGCGGCGCCGCCGGCCGCAACGCCGACCGCGACCTGGACGCGCTGTGCGCCCTGTTCGAGACCGCCGCCCGCGCCGAGGAACAGGTCACCGGCCACCGCAGCGCCCTCGACCTGCTCGCCGAACTCGAAGCCCAGGACATCGCCGCCGACACCCTCACCGTCCGCGCCGTGCGCCCCGAGGCGGTCCGGTTGATGACCGCCCACCGCTCCAAGGGCCTGGAATGGCGCCTGGTCGTCGTCGCCGGCGTCCAGGACGGCCTCTGGCCCGACCTGCGCCGCCGCGGCTCCCTGCTGGAGGCCGACCGGATAGGCCGCGACGGCCTCGCCGAACCGCTCTCCCCGGCCGCCCTGCTCGGCGAGGAACGCCGCCTCTTCTACGTCGCCGCCACCCGCGCCAAGGAACGGCTGATCGTCACCGCCGTCAAGGCGCCCGCCGACGACGGCGACAAGCCCTCCCGCTTCCTGCGCGAGCTCTACCGCGAGGACGTCGACCCGCGCACCGGCAAGGTGCTGCGCCGCACCCCGCCGGTCACCGTCGAGGACGTCACCCATCGCCCGCGCCGCCCGCTGTCGGTCGCCGCCCTGGTCGCCGAACTGCGCGCCGTCACCGTCGACCCCGCCCGTTCGCCCGAACTGCGCCGCGCCGCCGCCGAACGCCTCGCCACCCTCGCCGCCGCCACCGACGACGAGGGCCTGCCGCTGGTGCCCGCCGCCCACCCCGACCGCTGGTGGGGCCTGGACGACGCCACCGCGGCCCCCGAACCGCTGCGCAGCGCCGACCTGCCCGTACGGCTGTCCGGCAGCGGCCTGGAACAGCTGGAGAACTGCTCGCTGCAGTGGTTCCTGGACAAGGAGGTCAAGGCCCGGGGCGCCGGCTCCGCCGCCCAGGGCTTCGGCAACGTGGTGCACGCCCTCGCCGACGAGGTCGGCTCCGGCCGCACCCCCGCCGACCTCGCCGTCCTCATGGAACGCCTGGACACCGTCTGGGACGCGCTCGCCTTCGACGCCCCCTGGAAGTCCCAGCAGGAGAAGGGCGAGGCCCGGGCCGCCCTGGAGCGCTTCCTCAACTGGCACGTCCTGGAACGCGGCCGCGACGTCGTCGCCACCGAGCACGGCTTCGACGTCACCCTCGACGTCGGCGGCGTCTCGGTGCGCATCCGCGGCTCCATGGACCGGGTCGAGCAGGACCGGGCCGGGCGCGCCTACGTGGTCGACTTCAAGACCGGCAAGCAGATACCCACCGACAAGTCGCTGCCCGAGCACAAGCAGCTCGCCGTCTACCAGCTCGCCGTGCGCGCCGGCGCCCTCAACGAGCTGCCCGGCTTCACCGCCCGCCCCCCGGCCACCGGCGGCGCCGAACTCGTCCACCTGCGCGAACCCGCCGCCAAGGCCGCCCCGGACGCCCCCAAGGTGCAGCGCCAGGAGCCGCCCGAGGGCGACCCATGGATCGAGAACCTGCTCGCCGAGGCCGCCGGCAAGGTCCTCGCCGAGCGCTTCGTCCCGCAGACCGGCAGCGGCTGCGACCGCTGCACCTTCCGCCGAAGCTGCTCCGCCCAGCGCGACGGCGCGCAGCTTCTGTGACTCGCCCGCTCGCCGCCGGGGGGGGGCGGCTCGGGGCGGGGATTCGCCCGCTCGCCTCCGGGGAACGACCGGGCGGGGAATGTCCGCCGCTCCGGTTACGGTTGCGGGGTGACCGCCGTGCTCAGCCATCCCGACCAGCTCAAGGAGCTGCTGGGCATCCCGTTCAACCGGGAGCAGATGGCGGCCATCGGCGCCCCCCTGGCACCGGCCGTGATCGTGGCCGGCGCCGGCTCCGGCAAGACCACCGTGATGGCCGCCCGGGTCGTCTGGCTGGTCGGCTCCGGCGCCGTACGGCCCGAGGAGGTCCTCGGCCTCACCTTCACCAACAAGGCCGCCGGCGAGCTCGCCGAACGCGTCCGCGCCAGCCTGCTCCGGGCCGGGGTCGCCGACCGGGCCGACACCGACCCCCTCGGCGACCCGGAGATCTCCACCTACCACGCCTTCGCCGGCCGCCTCCTCAAGGAGCACGGCCTGCGGATCGGCATCGAACCGGACGTGCGGCTGCTCGCCGACGCCACCCGCTTCCAGCTCGCCGCCAAGGTGCTGCGCACCGCCCGCGGCCCCTTCCCCGCCCTCACCGGTACCTTCGCCAACCTCGTCGCCGACCTCACCGCCCTGGACGGCGAACTCGCCGAACACCTGGTCGAGCCCGCCGCCCTGCGCGCCCACGACGAGGAGCTGCTCGACACCCTCGCCACCGTCAAGCTCAGCAACGACGACCTGCGCGCCGTCCCCGCCGCCGCCCGCGCCCGACTGGAACTGCTGCGCCTGGTCGAGGAGTACCGCCGCCGCAAGCAGAGCGCCGGACTGATGGACTTCGGCGACCAGATAGCCGCCGCCGCCCGCCTCGCCCAGCAGCGCCCCGAGGTCGGCGACCTGCTCCGCGGCCAGTTCAAGGTCGTCCTGCTCGACGAGTACCAGGACACCTCGGTCGCCCAGCGGCTCATGCTCGCCGGCCTGTTCGGAGCCGGCCCCGACCAGCGGGGCGGCGGCCACCCGGTGACCGCCGTCGGCGACCCCTGCCAGGCCATCTACGGCTGGCGCGGCGCTTCCGTCGCCAACCTGGACGACTTCCCGAGGCACTTCCCGAAGGCCGACGGCCGCCCCGCCGAGCGCTACGCGCTCAGCGAGAACCGCCGCAGCGGCGGGCGCCTGCTCGCCTTCGCCAACGAGCTCGCCGCCCCGCTGCGCGCCATGCACGAGGGCGTCGAGGCGCTGCGCCCGGCCCCTGGCGCCGAACAGGACGGCTACGTGCGGGCCGCGCTGCTGCCCACCCACGCCGAGGAGGTCGACTGGCTCGCCGACTCGATCGCCCACCTGGTGCGCACCGGCACCGCCCCCGGCCGGATCGCCGTGCTGTGCCGCGGCGGCGCGGCCTTCCCCGACATCCACGCCGCCCTGGTCGCCCGCGAGGTGCCGGTCGAGGTGGTGGGTCTCGGCGGGCTCCTGCAACTTCCCGAGGTGGCCGACCTGGTGGCGGTCTGCGAGGTGCTGCAGGACCCGACCGCCAACGCCGCCCTGGTGCGCCTGTTGATCGGCCCGCGCTGGCGGATCGGCCCGCGCGACCTCGCCCTGCTCGGCCGCCGCGCCGCCGACCTGGTGCGCACCGAGCGGCCCGAGGGTGTGACGGCGCTGGCCGCGGCCGTCGCCGAGGCCGACCCCACCGAGGTGGTCTCGCTGGCCGACGCGGTGGAGACCTTCCTCACCACCACACCCGGTGAGGGGGGCGACCAGCCGGACGACCTGCCGTTCTCCGCCGAGGCCAGGGTCCGCTTCGCCCGGCTCGCCGCCGAACTGCGCGAGCTGCGCCGCTCGCTCGCCGACCCGCTGATGGACGTGCTGCACCGGGTGCTGGCCGTCACCGGCCTGGAGGTCGAACTCGCCGCCTCCCCGCAGGCGCTGGCCGCCCGGCGGCGGGAGACCCTGCACGCCTTCCTGGACGTCGCCGCCTCCTTCGCCGACCTGGACGGCGACCCGGGCCTGGCCGCCTTCCTCGGCTTCCTGCGCGCCGCCCAGGAGTACGAGCGGGGCCTGGACAGCAGCCTGCCCGGCGGCGAGGACACCGTGAAGGTGCTCACCGCCCACAAGTCCAAGGGCCTGGAGTGGGACGTGGTGGCCGTCCCCGGCCTGGTCAAGGGGGCGTTCCCGTCCGGCACCCCGCGTGAACGCTGGACCAGCACCAAGCGCGTCCTCCCGCACGCCCTGCGCGGCGACGCCGCCACCCTGCCCGACGTGCGCGGCGGCTGGAACGGCAAGTCGATGGCCGCGTTCAAGAAGGAGCTGGCCGAGCACTCCGGTACCGAGGAACTGCGCCTGGGCTACGTCGCGTTCACCCGGCCGCGGTCCCTGCTGCTGGCCTCCGGCCACTGGTGGGGGCCCAGCCAGAAGACCGTCCGCGGCCCGTCCGCCTTCCTGGAGCGGCTGCGCGAGCACTGCGAGCGGCCGGGCGCCGGCGAGGTCGAGCACTGGGCCGGGCAGCCGGACAAGGGCGCCGAGAACCCGGCGCTGGCCGCCGCCGTCGAACGCCCCTGGCCGCTGCCGCTGGACCCGGCCGCGCAGCACGCCCGCCGCCGGGTCGCCGAGGTGGTGCGCGGCAGGATCGCGGGCGGCCCCGTGACCCGCCCGTTCGCCTCCGGGCCCTCGGATCCGGCGCCGGCTCAGGGCGGACCCGAGCCCATGTCCGCCGAGGACCAGCGCCAGGTGGCCTCCTGGGACCGCGACCTGACCGCGCTGCTGGGCGAGCTGGAGCGCTCCCGGCGCACCGCCCGCGAGGTGCCGCTGCCCGCCGCGCTGTCCGCCACCCAGCTGCTGCGCCTGGCCGCCGACCCGGACGGTTTCGCGCGCGACCTGGCCCGCCCGATGCCGCGTCCCCCGCAGCCCGCCGCCCGGCGCGGCACCCGCTTCCACGCGTGGGTGCAGTCCCGGATCGATCCGCTGCTGCTGATCGAGCCCGGCGCGCTGCCCGGCGCCGACGACGACGGCATCGAGGACGAGCAGGACCTGGAGCGGCTCAAGGAGGCGTTCCTGCGCACCCCGTACGCCCAGCGCAAGCCCCACCGGGTGGAGGCGCCGTTCCAGCTGGTGCTGGCGGGGCGGGTGGTGCGCGGCCGGATCGACGCGGTCTACCGGGGCGGTGACGTGCTGTCAGAATCAGGTGGTGCGTCACGCTACGAAGTGGTGGACTGGAAGACCCATCGCGAGGAGACCGCCGACCCGCTGCAGCTCGCGGTCTACCGACTGGCCTGGGCCGAGCAGGCGGGCGTCGATCCCGAGCAGGTCACGGCTTCGTTCCTGTACGTCCGCAGCGGGCGGATCGTCCGTCCGGAAGGACTTCCCGACCGAAAAGAGTTGGAACGGCTCCTGATCGGGAACAGTGACTAATGAGTCACGCAGAGCATCCAAGTCATCACGTCGACGTCCGAAACCTGTGCGTCGCACACGTTTCGCGCCTATTGTGGGGTCGGTAACCGGTCAACCCCCGTGCTCCGGCCGCCAGCGAGGCCCGCGTTCCCTGACCCTCAGTCATCACCGCAGGTGCCCCCGGGCATCGGCGCCTTCTGCTGGAGAGACCGAAGTTGAGCGCGACCGGATGGATCAGAGAGCGGTTCACCGGGCCGACCCCGGGACCCGCTCCGGGCGCGACCGGCACCTGGCCGAGGACGGCGCTCGCGCTGCCCCTCATCGGCATGGCGCTGATCGTCGTCCTCGACTACCTCAGCGGCACCGAGGTGACGGTCGAACCCGCCCTCACCGCCGTTCCCGCGCTGGCCGCCGTGGTCAGCCGCCGCACCTGGTACCCGCTCGTCATCGGCCTGTGCACCGAGGCGGCGGCCTTCCTGATGGCCTTCCACAGCGACGCGCTCGGCGAGTCCGTGCACGCCGCCAGCGTCATCGCGGTCCTGCTGGTCGCCACGATCGGCTGGGTCAGTGCCACCCTGAGACTTCGCCAGGAGCGCGCCCTCGCCGACGCCCAGCTGGTCGCCTCGATCGCCCGACGGATCCTGCTGCGACCCGTCCCCGAGAAGGTCGGCAGCATGCGCGCCGCCGTCCACTACGAGGCGGCCGCCGCACACGCCCGCATCGGCGGCGACCTGTACGAGGTCGTCAACACCCGCCACGGCGTCCGGGCCGTGGTCGGCGACGTCCGCGGCAAGGGCCTCGGCGCGGTCGAGACCGCCGCCGCCGTCCTCGGCGCCTTCCGCGAGGCCGCCCACCAGGAACCGGCCCTCGACCGGGTGGCCGGCTGGCTGGCCGTCAGCCTCGACCGCGCCCTGCACGAGAACGACCACCCCGGCGTGGAGGAGGAGTTCGTCACCCTGGTGCTGATCGGCGTCGGCCCCGACGGCACCGCCGAACTCGTCAACTGCGGACACCCCGCGCCGCTGCTGCTGCGCGGCGACACCGTCCACCCGCTCGAACTCGCCGACACCGTACCGCCGCTGGGCGTCCTCGACCCGGCCGACGTCCACCCCCCGGTGCACCGGGTCCCGCTCCAGGGCGGCGACCGGGTCCTGCTGTTCACCGACGGGGTGATCGAGGCCCGCGACCGCTCCGGCGCCTTCTACCCGCTCGCCGAACGCCTCCCGCGCTGCGCCGAC
This sequence comes from Kitasatospora sp. NPDC058190, assembly GCF_042883685.1. Classification (NCBI taxonomy): domain Bacteria; kingdom Bacillati; phylum Actinomycetota; class Actinomycetes; order Kitasatosporales; family Streptomycetaceae; genus Kitasatospora; species Kitasatospora sp. NPDC058190. The sequence continues at coordinate 18,055 of NZ_JBHVVI010000104.1, read as the reverse complement.
GGCCGCCCCGCCGACGTCCTGCAGCGCCTGCACGAGGACGTGGTGCGCCACGTCGGCCGCCAACTCGGCGACGACGCGGCCATGCTGCTCCTGCAGTACGACCCCCAGTCGACCCCGGCCTTCCAGCTGCCGCAGCAGAACGCCGTCCTGACGACCCACTAGCTCAACGACGGCTCACAGCGACACCCGGACCACCAGCGGCCGGTGGTCCGACACCACCGCGCGCGGCGCCGCCGCCGGGCCCACCGCCGCGCGCGGCACCCCGACCGCCAGCACGTGGTCGAACTGCACCGCCGGCCGGTGCGAGGGATAGGTCGGCGTGCGCGCCAGGTCGTACCAGCCCTGCAGCCGCGCCCGCGGCTCCCGCACCCGCCGCCGGCGCGGCTCCGCCAACGCCGGCCGCACCCGCCGCGCCGCCCGCAGCTCGCGCACCCGCGCCCGGGGCGCGGTGCGCTCCAGCGCCGTCGCCCCGCCCAGCACCGTGCGCGGCACGGCGCCGATCAGGTTGAAGTCCCCCAGCACCAGGTACGGCTGCGGCAGATCGGCGATCCAGCGCCGGATGCCCGCCAGCTGCGCCATGTTCCAGCCCGGGACGAAGGACAGGTGCGCCGCCACCACCGTGAACGGCCCGCGCCCGCCCTCCAGCACCGCGGCCAGCGCCGCCCGCGGCTCGTCCGGCACCGGGGTCAGACCGCGCCGCCCGGCCACCCGCAGCGGCAGCCCGAACGGTGCCGGGGCGAACCGCCGGGCCCGCCAGTGCCGCACCGGCAGCCGGGTCAGCAGCGCCGTCCCGTACGAGGGCGGGGCGCCGTCGCCCACCTCGCCCGGCCCGTACACCCGCAGCCCGTTCGGCCCGGACGGCTCCGGGACCCAGCCCGCCACCGGCGCCGGGCGCCCGTGCAGCGCGGCGGCGAAGCGCCAATCGCCGGCGCCCATGGCCGCGGCCGCCACCGCCGCCTGGTCGGTGCCGCCCGAGCGGGCCTGGTGCCGGTCCACCTCCTGCAGGGCCAGCACGTCGACGTCCAGCGCGGCCACCGCCTCCGCCAACGGGGCGCCCGCGTCGGCCGGGTAGGGCCGCGGCGCGCCGTCCGGGGCGAGCGGCTGACCGTGCAACAGGTTGAAGGTGGCGATGCGCAACTGGCTCACACCGCACGACGGTACCCGAGGGGACGCGGCTTGAGACGGCAGGGCATACCCGGTATACATACCGAGTATGTCCATCCGCCACGGTCTGCTCGCCCTGCTCGACCAGGGCCCCCGCTACGGCTACCAACTGCGCACCGAGTTCGAGGCCCGCACCGGCGCCACCTGGCCGCTCAACGTCGGGCAGGTCTACACCACGCTCTCCCGACTGGAGCGAGACGGCCTGGTCGAACCCGCGGGCGAGGACGAGGAGGGCCACCAGTTCTACGCCGCCACCGACGCCGGCCGCGCCGAACTGCGGGCCTGGTTCGACACCCCGGTGCCCCGGACCAACCCCCCGCGCGACGAACTCGCCATCAAACTCGCCATGGCCGTCACCGTCCCCGGAGTGGACGTCTCCGCCGTCGTCCAGGGCCAACGCCGGCACAGCATCAAGGCACTGCAGGACTACACCCGGCTCAAGGGCCGCGCCCTCGCCGGCGAGGCCGGACCCGGCACCGTGCCCACCGAGAGCAACGAACTCGCCTGGCTGCTCGTCCTCGACCAGCTGATCTTCCAGACCGAAGCCGAGATCCGCTGGCTCGACCACTGCGAGATCCGACTCGCCCAACAGGCCGAACTCCACCAGGCCCGCGCCGCCGAAACCGCCCGCGACGCCGAGGCCGCACCCAAGAAGCCCACCCGGCTCGGCCGCCGCACCCGCACCTAGAGCCCGTCCCATCGGCCCCGGCCGACCCGAACCACCGGCCGGTGCCCCGGCGCCGGACCCGCACCCAGCACAACGGGGGAACCATGTCCCAGAACAAGGGGGGAAGCATGTCCCAGACCCGACAGCCCCGGCAGGAACCGGTGCTGCACTTGGAGAACGTCACCCGCGTCCACGGCCAGGGCGCCGCCGAGGTCCAGGCCCTGCGCGGCGTCGACCTCAAGGTCCACCCCGGCGAATTCGTCGCCGTCATGGGCCCCTCCGGCTCCGGCAAGTCCACCCTGCTCACCCTCGCCGGCGGCCTCGACACCCCGACCGGGGGCCAGGTCCTCGTCGAAGGCGTCGCCCTCGGCGCCCTCACCCGCAAGAAACTCGCCCAGGTCCGCCGCCGCTCCATCGGCTACGTCTTCCAGGACTACAACCTGATCCCGGCCCTCACCGCCGCCGAGAACATCTCCCTGCCGCGCGAACTCGACGGCCTCTCCGCCCGCGCCGCCCGCCGCGAGGCCCTCGCCGCCCTGGAGGAACTCGGCATCCCCGAACTCGCCGACCGCTTCCCCGACGACATGTCCGGCGGCCAGCAGCAGCGCGTCGCCATCGCCCGCGCCCTGATCGGAGACCGCCGCCTCGTCCTCGCCGACGAACCCACCGGCGCCCTCGACTCCACCACCGGCGAAGCCGTCCTCGCCGTCCTGCGCGCCCGCTGTGACGCCGGCGCCGCCGCCATGATGGTCACCCACGAAGCCCGCCACGCCGCCTGGGCCGACCGCGTGGTCTTCCTGCGCGACGGCCGCATGGTCGACGAATCCGTCAGCCAGGACGCCGCCAGCCTGCTCGTCAGCGCCGCCGCGAACAGCAAGCAGGTGGACGAGTGAAGCCCGGAGCCTGGCGGCTCGCCCTGCGCATCGCCCGCCGCGACGCCCTACGCGCCAAGGGCCGCAGCGCCCTGGTCATCGCCATGGTCGCGCTGCCCGTCCTCGGCGTCACCGGCGCCGACGTGGTCTTCCGCAGCGCCACCCTCGAACCCGCCGAGAAGGTCGTGCGGATCATGGGCCGGGCCGACGGCGAACTGGCCATGGACCACCGCGGATCCGCCGTCAAACAGGCCCCCGACCCCGACCAGGGCCTCATGGTCGACAACCCCACGTACGAGGCCAAGGAAGGCGCCGCCCCGCAGTACACCCCTGCCCAGCAACGCGCCCTCGACACCGAACCCTCCCAGCTGGCCCGGCAGGTGCTGCCGCCCGGCAGCACCCTGGTGCCCGAGCCCCAGGGCCCCGAGACCGCGGCCACCAGCACCCAGGGCCTGCTCAGCACCCGCACCAGCGAAGCCGACCTCACCGACCCGATCTGGAACGGCCGGATCGACCTGGTCGAGGGCAGCGCCCCCACCGACGACCAACAGGCCGCCGTCACCCGGGCGTTCCTCAAGCGCTCCGGCCTGAGGATCGGCGACCGCACCACCGTCCGCGGCCTGGAGTCCAGCCCCTTCACCATCACCGCCGTCGTCGAGTACCCCGGCGACCTCGCGAGCACCGAACTCATCGCCCGGCCCGGCTCCCTGATCGGAAAGCTCTCCCAGGGCCCCGGCCACGACTCCGACCCGGCCACCCGCTGGCTGGTCAAGCTCCCCGCCGGCGCCGCCCTCGACTGGGCCAAGGTCACCGAACTCAACGGGTACGGCTTCGTCGTGACCTCCCGCGCCGTCCTGCTCGACCCGCCCGCGCGCGGCGACGTGCCCTACTACGTCGAGATGGACCGGCACAGCAGCGGAGGCCGCACCGCCCTCCTCGACCGCACCTCCGTCGTCATCCTCGCCACCGTCGTCGGCATGGCCCTGCTGGAGATCGTCCTCCTCGCGGGCCCCGCCTTCGCCGTCGGGGCCCGACGCTCACGGCGGCAGCTCGGCCTGCTCGCCGCCGCGGGCGGTGACCGCGCCAACGTCCGCGCGGTCGTCCTCGGCGGCGGCGTCGTCCTCGGCCTCACCGGCGCCGCCGTCGGCCTCGGCCTCGGCGTCGGCCTGGTCGCCCTGCTGCGCACCCGGGCCGAGGAGTACTCCGGCGCCCGCTTCGGCCACTTCAACCTGCAGCCGCTCGACCTGCTCGGCGTACTCCTGGTCGGCCTGGTCACCGGACTGCTCGCCGCCGTCGTACCCGCCGTCCAGGCCTCCCGCCAGGACGTCGTCTCCGCCCTCACCGGCCGCGACTCGCTCAAGCCCCCGAGCCGCAAACTCGCCCTGCTCGGCCTGCTGATGCTCGCCGGCGGTGGCGCGTTCGCCCTGCTCGGCGCCACCAGCGGCTTCGCCAGCCGCAGCATCGCCGTCCTCGGCGGCTCGCTCGTCGCCGAACTCGGCATGGTCGCCCTCACCCCGTACCTGGTCGGCCTGTTCGGCAGGCTCGGCCGCCTGCTCCCGCTCGGCCCCCGGCTCGCCCTGCGCGACTCCGTCCGCCACCGCGGCCGCACCGCACCCGCCGTCGCCGCCGTGATGGCCGCCGTCGCCGGCTCCGTCGCCGTCAACGTCTACATCGCCAGCTACGACGACCAGTACCGCCGCGAGTACGTCGCCTCCGGCCCCTCCGGCGCCGTCATGCTCGGCAGCGGCTACACCAGCAGCCCCGACGGCAAGCTGCTGCCGCAGATGCGCGACAGCGTGGAACGCAGCATCCCCGCCCTCGGCCCGCGCGCCGACGTCTCCCACGTCGACTACAAGGGCGACTGCCAGGACGGCGGATCCTGCGGCTACATCCAGGTCATGCCGCCCAAGGAACGGCGCTGCCCGATCTACGACCGCGACACCCCGCTCAGCCCCGGCGAGGCCGAACAGATCCGCAACAGCGACCCGCGCTGCCAGGTCCACGAACGCCGCGGCAGCCACTACGGCGACATCACGGCCGGCGACGCCACCCTGCTGCGCAACCTGTACGGCGTCACCGACCCGGCCGCCGGCCAGGCCCTCGCCGCCGGCAAGGCCGTGGTCTTCGACCCCCGCTACATCAAGGACGGCAAGGTCGTCCTCCAGTACAGCGAGCCGATGACCACGGGCGCCGACGGCACCATGCCCGGCAAGCCCAGGATCACCGAGACCGCCGTCGACGCCGTCCTCACCTCCGCCGTGCTGCCGGCCCCCGGCCAGGCCGTGATCACCCCGGACGCCGCCACCCGACTCGGCTTCACCACCAGGCCGGCCGGCTCGGTCTGGCTGCCCGCTGCCGCACCCTCCGACGGCGACCAGCAGAAGGCCGACGGCGCGCTCGCCAAGCTCACCGACCACACCGTCCTCGAAGTCGAACGCGGCTACCAGTCCAAGGCCGGACTCGTCGGCCTCGGCCTGGCCGGCTTCGCAGCCCTGGTCGCCCTCGGCGCGGCCGGCATCGCCACCGGACTGGCCGCCGCCGACTCCCAGCGCGACCTGACCACCCTCGCCGCGGTCGGCGCCGAACCGCGCATCCGGCGCTCGCTGTCCGGCTTCCAGTGCGGGGTGATCGCCGCCATGGGCACCCTGCTCGGCACCGTCTGCGGCGTCCTGCCGGCCGTGGCGCTGCGCAAGGTCCAGGGCCTCGCGGGCAGTTACCCCGGCATGAGTCCCCAGGATCTCGCCGACAGGTCGTCCGTGGTCTTCCCCTGGCCCACCATCGCCGCCACCGTGGTGGCGCTGCCGCTGCTCGCCGCGGGCCTGGCCGCGCTGCTCACCCGCTCGCGGATCTCGCTGCTGCGCCGCACGGGCTGACCTCCCACGCGGCCTCCGTCACCCCCGTCCGCCCCTCCCGGCGGCGGGGGTGACGGATGTTACAGCCCCGACGGGCGGCAGCAACCGGACGGCCGGGGCGGACACCCGCACGGGCGAACTACAGTCGTCGGTATGACGAGAACCCCGGACAGCGCCGTCCGCTCCTACATCGACCGGCACCAGGCCGCCTTCCTCGCCGACCTCTCCGAGTGGCTGGCCATCCCCTCGGTCTCCGCCGATCCGGAGCGGGCCGGGGACGTGCGCCGCTCCGCCGAGTGGCTGGCCGCCAAGCTGCGCGACACCGGCTTCCCGGTCGCCGAGGTGTGGGAGACCGACGGGCTGCCGGCGGTGTTCGCCGAGTGGCCCTCCGGGGACCCGTCCGCGCCGACCGTCCTGGTCTACGGGCACCACGACGTGCAGCCCGCCGCCCAGGAGGACGGCTGGGACACCGAGCCGTTCACCCCGACCGTGGTCGGCGGGCGGCTGTACGCGCGCGGCGCCGCCGACGACAAGGGCCAGGTGTTCTTCCACACCCTGGGGGTGCGCGCCCACCTGGCCGCCACCGGCCGCACCGCGCCCGCCGTCAACCTCAAACTGCTGATCGAGGGCGAGGAGGAGTCCGGCTCGCCGCACTTCGCCGACCTGGTCCGGCGCGAGGCCAGGCGGCTGGCCGCCGACGTGGTGGTCATCTCCGACACCGGCATGTGGTCCGAGACCACGCCGACCGTCTGCACCGGCATGCGGGGCCTGGCCGACGCCCAGCTCGACCTGTACGGGCCGGACACCGACATCCACTCCGGCTCCTTCGGCGGCGCCGTCCCCAACCCGGCCCAGGTCGCGGCCGAGCTGGCCGCCGCCCTGCACGACGCCGACCGCAGGGTCGCGATCCCGGGCTTCTACGACGGGATCGTGGAGCTGACCGACCGCGAGCGCGAGCTGTTCGCCGAGCTGCCCTTCGACGAGGCGCAGTGGCTGCGCGTCGCCAAGTCGTACGGCACCCGCGGCGAGGCCGGGTACTCCACCCTGGAGCGGGTGTGGGCCCGTCCGACCGCCGAGGTCAACGGCATCTGGGGCGGCTACACCGGCCCCGGCGGCAAGACCATCGTGCCGAGCTCGGCGCACCTGAAGCTGTCCTTCCGGCTGGTCGCCGGGATGGAGGTGGAGAAGGTCCGCGAGGCCGTGAGCGCCTGGGTCGCCGAGCAGGTGCCCGAGGGCATCCGGTACGAGCTGGCCTTCCCGGGCGCGACCCGGCCGTGCCTGACCCCGCTGGACCACCCGGCGCTGCAGTCCACCGTCCGTGCGATGGGCCGCGCCTTCGGGCAGAAGATCCTCTTCACCCGCGAGGGCGGTTCCGGCCCCGCCGCCGACCTGCAGGACGTGCTGGGCGCCCCGGTGCTGTTCCTCGGCATCTCGGTGCCCTCGGACGGCTGGCACTCGGTCAACGAGAAGGTCGAGCTGGACCTCCTGGCCAAGGGCGTGGAGACCGCCGCGTACCTGTGGGGCGACCTGGCCGAGAACTTCCGGCCCGGCGCGTGAGCGAGCGGAGCGAGTTCACCGTCGAGAGGTGCGTGTGGGCGAATGCCCCTGCCGAGCGAAGCGAGGCGGGCGCATGAGTCCGTTCGGTGCACGGGTCCGTGCACATGGCAGTCAGATCACTCATCCGGATGATTCACCACGTGGGGATGGAACGACGTGAGCACCGTGCCTGAGACCGAGCGCCCACTGGCCCTGGCCCTGGCCAGGTCGGGGGTGGACCGGGCGGCCGAGCACCGGTTCGACGAGCCCTGGCTGGCGGCCGCGTGGAGCCACCCCGCCACCCGGGTGCTGCCGATCGCCGGCGGCGAGGCCTTCGTCGTCGACACCGCGCAGGGCACCGAACTCGTGCTGCTGCCCTCCTTCGAGGCGCCGCAGACCGGGGACCGGTACTTCCTCGGCACCGACGAGGACGGCGTCTCCTACTTCGCGCTGGCCGGCGAGAGCCTGCCCGGCCGGCTGGACGGCGACGCCCGCCCGGCCGGGCTGCGCGAGGTCGGAGCGCTGCTGTCCGACCGGGACGCCGGGCTGCTGGTGCACGCCGTCGCGCTGGAGCACTGGCACCGGCTGCACAGCTTCTGCTCGCGCTGCGGGCACCCGACCGAGAAGGCCGGCGCCGGGCACGTGCGGCGCTGCACCTCCTGCGCGGCCGAGCACTACCCGCGCACCGACCCGGCGGTGATCATGGTGATCACCGACGAGCAGGACCGCTGCCTGCTCGGCCGCCAGGCGCTGTGGCCGGAGGGCCGCTGGTCCACGCTGGCCGGCTTCGTCGAGCCGGGGGAGTCGATCGAGCAGGCGGTGGCCCGCGAGGTGCAGGAGGAGGCGGGGGTGCGGGTCGGCGAGGTCCGCTACGTCGCCAGCCAGCCCTGGCCGTTCCCGTCCAGCCTGATGCTCGGCTTCGCGGGCAAGGCGCTGCCCGGCGGCACCGAGATCACCGTGGACGGCGAGGAGCTCGCCGAGGCGCGCTGGTTCTCCCGCGAGGAGCTGCGGGCCGGGATGGCCGCGGGCGAGATCCTGCCGCCCTCCGGCATCTCGATCGCCCGTCACCTGGTCGAACTCTGGTACGGGGAGCCGCTGCCGGCGACCGCGCGCTGGTAATCCTGTACGAATTCCCGACACTTCCGTGCGAAAGGGGGCGTGCGGCTTATGCCGCGCGCCCCTGTTTTTCTTTTCCAGCCCTTCCCGAACCCGCCACAACCTGCTGTTCGTGGCCGGACGGGCCAGTTCTGCTACCGCAGGATGCTCCCGTGCCCCCACCGTCAACCCGCGCGGACGACATTGCCGGAAACGGCTGAAACCGCGTCACCGCGCTCGCTACATTCACTCGGGTGACAATCCCCCGGGGCACCGCCCAATCCCCCAAATACCAGCGCCTCGCCGCCGACCTGCGCCGCCGGATCGCCGAGGGCGAGTTCACCGCCGACGCCGCCCTGCCGGTCGAGAGCGAACTGGAACGCCAGTACGGCGTCGCCCGCAACACCGTCCGCCTCGCCGTCGACGTCCTCGTCAACGAAGGCCGACTCGTCCGCCTCCAGGGCAAGGGCACCTACCTGCGCGAACACCCCGTCCTCGACCACCGCGCCTACGGTCCCGCCCTGGCCCCCGAGCCCCGCGACTGCCTGGGCACGCCCTCCGCCGTCTACCTCGGCGAAGCCGCCGACGCCGGGCGCGAACTCAGCACCGACTTCGAGATGATGATCGTCCGGGCCCGCGTCGACATCGCCGAACGCCTCGGACTGCGCCCCGGCGAGGCCATCGTGGTCCGCCGCCAACTGCGGCTGCTCGACCGCGAGCCCTACGCCATCGAGGAGAGCCACTACCGGGCCGGACTCGCCGCCGGCACCCCGCTGATGGAACCCGACCCCGTCGACGGCGGCGACGAAGCCGTCCTCGCCGCCCTCGGCCGCACCGAGATCGGCGCCGTCGACCACCTCGTCGCCCGGATGCCCGGCCCCGAGGAGGCCCAGTGGTTCCAGGGCGGCCCCGGCGTCCCGCTCATGGTGCAGACCCGCGTCACCTACGACCGGCGCGGGCCCGTACGGGTCATCGAGACCCGCTACTCCGCCGACCGCAGCCGGCTCGTCTACGGCATCGGCGACCTCGGCGCGCGCACCACCCTGCCCGCCCCCGCCGCCCCCGTCGACCCCGCCCGGGCCGACGCGCCGTGACGCGCGCCGACCCGGCCGGGACCGGGCGGATCAGGCCGCCAGGGCCTTCTTGACCTGCAGCAGGCTCGGGTTGGTCATCACGACCCGCTCGCCGCCGCCGGTCGGCTGCACCAGAACCGTCGGCACCGTCTGGTTGCCGTTGTTCACCGACTCCACGAAGGTCGCCGACGCCGGGTCCTCCTCGATGTTGATCTCGGTGTAGCCGATGCCTTCACGGTCCAGCTGGCTCTTGAGGCGGTTGCAGTACCCACACCAGGTCGTGCTGTACATCGTCACAGTGCCGGGCATCGAGGGGGCTCCTTCGAAAGAGAGGTTCACGCGGTCCCTGGACCAAACGTCCGCCGGGCGGCGGGCATTCCGCCATGCCATCGGTCGGCACGCGGAGCGATCATCCTGCGATCACACCGGGCCTGTGGACAACCCCGCCCCCGTTGTCCCACCGGACTGAGAGGATGGAACGCATGCAGGAAGACCTCTTGAGCGGCAGCCCCTACGACGGCCCCCACGGCTCCCCCTGGGCCGACCCCGGCGCCGCCACGGGCCCCGACGCCGTGCTCGCCGGGCTCGACCCCGAACAGCGCGCCGTCGCCACCGCCCTGCAGGGCCCGGTCTGCGTGCTCGCCGGCGCCGGCACCGGCAAGACCCGCGCCATCACCCACCGCATCGCCTACGGCGTGCGCAGCGGCGTCTACCAGCCCGCGCAGGTCCTCGCCGTCACCTTCACCGCCCGCGCCGCCGGCGAGATGCGCGGGCGCCTGCGCCAGCTCGGCGCCGACGGCGTCCAGGCCCGCACCTTCCACGCCGCCGCCCTGCGCCAACTCCAGTACTTCTGGCCCCGCGCCGTCGGCGGCCCCGTACCCCAGCTCCTCGAACGCAAGGTCCAGCTCGTCGCCGAAGCCGCCGGCCGCTGCGGGCTGCGCGTCCAGCGCACCGAACTGCGCGACCTCACCGCGGAGATCGAATGGGCCAAGGTCACCCAGACCGGCCCCGAGGACTACCCCGCGGCCGTCGCCAAGTCCGGCCGCGAAGCCCCCCGCGACCCCGCCGAGACCGCCCAGGTCTACCGCGTCTACGAGGAGACCAAGAGCCGCCGCGGCACCATCGACTTCGAGGACGTCCTGCTCCTCACCGCCGCCATCCTGGAGGACCGCCCCGACATCGCCGACCAGGTCCGCGCCCAGTACCGGCACTTCACCGTCGACGAGTACCAGGACGTCTCCCCGCTCCAGCAGCGCCTGCTCGACCAGTGGACCGGCCCCGGCGGCGGCGCCAGCCTCTGCGTCGTCGGCGACGCCAGCCAGACCATCTACTCCTTCACCGGCGCCACCCCCGACTACCTCCTCAACTTCCGCAGCCGCCACCCCGAGGCCACCGTCGTCAAACTCGTCCGCGACTACCGCTCCACCCCCCAGGTGGTCCACCTCGCCAACGGACTCCTCGCCCAGGCGCGCGGCGAAGCCGCCCGCCACCGCCTCGAACTCGTCTCCCAGCGCGAAGCCGGCCCCGAACCGGTCTACACCGAGTACGAGGACGAACCCACCGAGGCCGAGACCACCGCCCGCCGCATCAAGGACCTCCTCGCCACCGGCGTGCGCGCCAGCGAGATCGCCGTCCTGTTCCGCACCAACGGCCAGTCCGAGGTCTACGAACAGGCCCTCGCCGACCTCGGCGTCCCCTACCAGCTCAAGGGCGCCGAACGGTTCTTCGAACGCCCCGAGGTCCGCGACGCCGGCGTCCTGCTGCGCGGCGCCGCCCGCGCCGCCGCCGACCCGCTCACCGCCGGCGCCCCCGACCTCGCCGGCCAGGTCCGCGCCGTCCTCGCCTCCCGCGGCTTCACCCCCGAACCCCCCGCCGGCTCCGGCGCCGTTCGCGACCGCTGGGAATCCCTCGCCGCCCTCGTCCGCCTCGCCGAGGAGTTCGAGCGCACCCGCAGCGCCGACGGCCGCACCACCGACCTCGCCGCCTACGTCGCCGAACTCGACGCCCGCGCCGCCGCCCAGCACGCCCCCGCCGTCGAAGGCGTCACCCTCGCCTCCCTGCACGCCGCCAAGGGCCTCGAATGGGACGCCGTCTTCCTCGTCGGCCTCACCGAGGGCACCCTGCCGATCATCTACGCCAAGACCGACGAACAGATCGAGGAGGAACGCCGCCTCCTCTACGTCGGCGTCACCCGCGCCCGCAAACACCTCAGCCTCTCCTGGGCCCTCGCCCGCTCCCCGGGCGGCCGCGCCGGCCGCAAGCCCAGCCGCTTCCTCGACGGACTGCGCCCCGGCTCCGCCGCCCCCGGCGCGCGCACCGGCGCGCGGGGCGGAAGGGGGGGCGTCGAGACCGGCGAGCGCTCGGCCGCCCGACGGGTCCGCGGCCCGGTCACCTGCCGGGTCTGCGGCAAGGTCCTCACCGAGGCCGTCGAACGCAAGCTGCGCCGCTGCGAGGACTGCCCCTCCTCCATGGACGAGGGCCTGTACGAGCGGCTGCGCGAGTGGCGGGCCCGGCAGGCCAGGAAGCAGGGCGCCCCGGCCTACGTGGTGTTCACCGACGCGACGCTCATGGCGATCGCCGAGGACGTGCCCTCCAGCAGCCGGGAGCTGGCCCTGATCTCCGGGGTCGGCGCCATGAAGCTGGACAAGTACGGGGCCGCCGTGCTCTCGTTGTGTGCGGGGGAGGAGCCCGAGGAGGATCCGGACGGCGTCGAGGACGACGGTCCGGTCGATCCGGTGTGAGCCGGCGCGGGCGCGGTCCAGGGGACTGCTCGGGGGACTTCGAAGCCGCCGCGGAACGTGTCGCGGATCGCGCCGTGTAACGCGCCGCAGAACTCGCGTGAAAAATAGTTTGCGCGGCATACCGGGAGCGCAATAGCCTGCCGGAGCGGTCAAGGGGACGCGGTCGCACGGGGTGACACCTGTGCCGATTCCCCTCGCCCACAGCTTTACCGAGACAGACATCCGAAGATTCGGAGCCAGGGGAACCAGGCTCCGCGAGACGCCGAGAGGAGGCGAAGACAGTGGGAAACATCATGATCACCAAAATGACTGGCCAGACCGTTGTCGCTGCCTCCCTGCGTGCCGCCCGCCTGCGGGCGCTCGCCGAGCTCGGTGGAACCGGTCTGGGTCTCGACACCACCGGTGTCTCCGTCGCCTCCGTCGCCTCCGTCGCCTCCGTTGTCAGTGGTCTTGGACACACTGATCTGCGCGTCACGGGCGGCAGGAGTGTCGAAGGCACCGTTGTCGAGGCCGGTCTGTCCCGTGACTGGGCGTCGGTCGACGCGTCGCGTCCCATGTGCGATGAGCGACCGATCCAGGCACCGAAGGCGGTCGTAGCCGCCGCCATGCATGGCGGCTATGCGCAGGTCATCGGTGCCGGAGACGCCCAGGAGCAGAACGAGCAGCAGATCAAGCAGGCCACGGCCGCCTTTATCGGCGCCAAGGCCATCCGGATGCGGGCCTTCCGCGGGCCTGAACCCTGGAGAGAACGAACCTGAGTCAACCTCAGGTCGGCACCTCCAGGGCCGCGGAACCCGTCACACCGGGATCCGCGGCCCTTCTGTTTTGTCCGGTACGCAAGACCATCCAGGCCCCCCGGGGCCTCCGGCCCAGCACCACCAGTCCACTGGGCCGGAACCACTGAGAAGACGAGGAAGACGCCCACAGTGTCCACGGTCATCACGCCGCCCATCCCGTCCGTACCGCCGACAAGCCAGATCACCAAGGCCGACCAGGCCGACCCCCCGGAGGTTCCTTCCATGCAGATCAGCTCGATCGAGCAGGCCGAGGCACTCGGTCTCCCCATCCCCTGCCGCGCCTTCGACCCCGAGGTCTTCTTCGCCGAGACGCCCGCCGACGTCGAGTACGCGAAGTCCCTCTGCGGCACCTGCCCGGTGAAGGAGGCCTGCCTGGCCGGCGCCCTGGAGCGGCGCGAGCCGTGGGGCGTCTGGGGTGGCGAGCTCTTCGTCCAGGGCGTCGTCGTGGCCCGCAAGCGGCCGCGTGGCCGTCCGCGCAAGACCGAGGTCATGGCGTGAACCCCGCCGACCACACCAGGGCCGTCCGCCGGGGAGAGCAGCCCCCGCTGGATACCGCCCTCCGCCGGTCCGTACGGATCGCCGCCGCCAAGGCCGACTCAGCGGCCCGCACCCGCCCATTCCCGAGCACGCACCACGAGCAGGACCACCACATGACCCCCGCCGCCATCGATCCGACCGCCCGCGCCGAGCAGGCCACCGAACTCCAGACCCAGAACAGGATCCTCGAGATGCAACTCCTGCATGAATCCCTGGCCCGTGCCCATATGCAAGACAGGCTGCACGAGGCCGAGAACCAACGGCTCGTCAGCCGGGTCGTCCGGGCCCGCAAGCTCCGGCAGCGGGCCGAGCGGGCCTCGCTGCGGGCCCGCAAGGCCCTCGCCGTCGCGCTGATGTAAGCGCCGACCGCCGTAGTACCGCCCCTGTCGTGCCGCAGGCCGCCCCCCGTCCACGGGGAGCGGCCTGCGGCCGTTCGGCGCCCCCGGTCAGCGCCTGCGGGCGGGCTTGGCGCGCCGCACGGGCTCGGCCGGCTCCGCGGACGGCCCGTCCGAGAACTCGGGCAGCCACTGAAGCATCTCGGCGCGGAACGGCGCCTTGGCGCCCAGCTGACACAGCACTCCGATGGTGCTCAGCGTCACCCGGTGGATCAGCAGGTACGCGGGCGGCAGGTTCAGCTGCTTGCCCAGGTTGTAGGCGGGCGAGCGCGGATCGGCGATCCGGGCGGCCTGGGCGCGCATCCACGCCCGGGTGAAGTGGAAGCTGTCCACCGCGGCCGGCTCGATGATCGGCAGAAGGTAGTCCAGCACCGCGTCCGGGTCCAGCCGGATCGAGGGCTTCACGAAACCCTCCTCGCGCAGCATCATCAGCACGCCCGCCGCATCCCCGTTCAGCGCCATCCGCAGCGAGGCCCCGATCGGCTCGGGCAGTCCGCCCGGCAGCCGGTCCACCGTGCCGAAGTCCAGCACGCCCAGCCGCCAGCCCGAGGCTGGGCCGTCGTCCGTCAGCAGCCGGAAGTTGCCCGGGTGCGGGTCCGCGTGCAGCAGACCGGTCCGCGACGGGCCGGCGAACAGGAACCGGGCCAGCAGCTGCCCCGCGCGGTCGCGTTCCTCCTGGGTGCCGCGCGCGATCACCTCGGCCAGCGGGGTGCCGTCCATCCACTCGGTGATCAGGACCTGGTCGGCCTGCGCCACCACGCTCGGCACCAGGATGTCCGGGTCGCCCGCGAACTCCTCGGCGTGCCGGCGCTGGGCCTGTGCCTCCAGCTCGTAGTCCAGCTCCTCCGAGACCCGCTCGCGCAACTCGGCGATCAGCGGCTTGATGTCCAGCCCGGGAATCAGCGGGCCGAGCAGCCAGGCCACCCGGCTCAGCTGGGACAGGTCGGCGAGCAGCGCGTCACCCGCTCCCGGGTACTGCACCTTGACCGCGACCCGTCTGCCGTCGTGCCAGACCGCCCGGTGCACCTGGCCGATCGAGGCGGCGGCCGCCGGGCGGTCGTCGAACTCCTGGAACAGCTCGCGCCAGCCGTCCCCGAGCCGTTGGGCGAGCGCGGCGTGCACCTTGGCGGCGGGCATCGGGGGAGCGGCGTCCTGCAGTTTGGTGAGTGCGGCCCGGTACGGCCCGGCGACCTCCTCGGGCAGCGCGGCCTCGAAGACGGACAGCACCTGCCCGAACTTCATCGCCCCGCCCTTGAGTTCACCGAGGACCTTGAACAGCTGGTCGGCGGTGGCCTGCTGGAGCTCGGCCGTCACCACCTCGGCGGAGCGGCCGCCGATGCGCTTGCCAAGTCCGAGGGTGGC
This sequence comes from Kitasatospora sp. NPDC058190, assembly GCF_042883685.1. Taxonomy (NCBI): domain Bacteria; kingdom Bacillati; phylum Actinomycetota; class Actinomycetes; order Kitasatosporales; family Streptomycetaceae; genus Kitasatospora; species Kitasatospora sp. NPDC058190. Next base: position 2,964 of record NZ_JBHVVI010000104.1, on the reverse strand, counting down.
GCGTCCGGCTATCCCCAGCGGTAGGGCGGCGAGTCGTGCCGTGCGGGTCACTGCCTTGCGCGGAAGATCGCTCACCCGGGCCTCCAATCCCTGGCCCCCCGACACCGGACGGCCCACCATCACTACGCCATTGTGCCCGCTCCCCACCCCGCGGCTGCCGGTGTTTCACGGGGTGGGCGGGAGGCACCGTTCCCTCGCGGAGTCCCTCGCGGGGGTCTTTGCGGGGAGTTGGGCGGCTTGGTCCGGTGGGCCGGCGGGTCAGCGGGGCAGCCGCAGGGCGAGGCCGTCCAGGACGACCTCCAGGCCGTAGGAGAACTTGGCGTCGCGTGTGGCGGCCGGGTCCTCGGCGGCGGCCGTGGAGTCGCCGTTGAGGTGCTCGTAGCCGACGGTGGCCTGCTCGGCGGCGGGCATCAGGCGGGTGACGAACTCGGCCTCGCTCTCGCCGGAGCGGGCCACAGCGGTGAGCCAGGCCGCCTCGGCGGTGCTCATGCCGACGACGTAGGAGATGAGGGTCTCGATCGCCCGGGCCGGCTCGGGGAAGGCGGCCGCGGTGAAGAGGGCGGCCAGGCGCTCGGAGAAGGACATCAGGTTGGGGCCGAGGTAGACGAGACCGGCCTGGCCCAGCACCGAGGACAGCCAGGGGTGGCGCAGGGCGGTCGCCCGGAAGGCCTGGGCGGCCTCGACGGCGGCGGCGCGCCAGTCCGGGCTGTCAGCGGGCGGGAGGGTGATCTCGCCGAAGACCTCGTCCACCGCGAGCTCCATCAGCTCGTCCTTGGTCGCCACATGGCGGTAGAGGGAGGTCGCGCCCGCGTTCAGGCGGGTGGCGAGCTTGCGCATGCTCAGGGCGTCGATGCCCTCGGCGTCCAGCATGACGACCGCCTCGCGGACGATCGCGGCCCGGCTCAGGGAGGGCTGCTCGGGCTCACGCGGCTGGCGGGCCCAGACGGACGGGACGGGGTTCGTTCGGGCGGCCATGGGCGGCTCCTCTTCCTGGGCCCTCTCGCTGGGGCGCTGTTTCCGGTGCCGCTCGCGCTGTCGGCCGGCCGACAGGTGCGCACACCGTTCGCATTGAGCGTACAGGAGTCGGGTGTTGCGCACACTGTTCCGCCATGCGTACAGTGTTCTCATCGACGGAACGCAGTGCGCACCGGAGGAACGGTGTGCGCAAGAAGGGGAGGGTGTCCGATGACAGCGAGCAGCCCGGCCGAGGGCCGCAATCCGCACCGCTGGTGGATCCTGATCGTGCTCTGCCTGAGCTCGCTCGTCCTGGTGGTCGACAGCATGGCCCTGACCGTCGCGGTCCCCTCGATGACCGCCGACCTCGGCGCCAGCGCCCAGGACACCCAGTGGATCCTCGACTCCTACGTCCTCGTCTTCGCCGGACTTCTGCTCACCTCGGGCAGCCTCGGTGACCGGTTCGGCCGCCGGAAGGTCATGATCATCGGACTGCTGCTCTTCGGAGCGGCGTCACTCGCGGCGACCTTCTGCGTCAGCCCCGGCGAGGTCATCGCGGCCCGGATCGCGATGGGCGTCGGCGGCGCGCTGATCATGCCCTCGACGCTGTCGATCCTCATCACCGTCTTCGACCAGGAGGAGCGCAACAAGGCGATGGCCGCGTGGGGTTCGGTGTCGATGCTCGGACTGGTCGGCAGCCCGGTGCTGGGCGGCGTGCTGATCAACCACTTCTCGTGGCACTCGATCTTCTTCATCAACGTGCCGGTGGTCGCACTGGCGGTCCTGGCCGGGCTGCTGCTGATGCCGGAGTCCAAGGGCCCGTGGCAGAAGCCCGACCCGCTCGGCGCGGTGCTCTCCTCCGTCGGCATGACCGCGCTGATCTGGTGGATCATCGAGATCCCGCAGCGCGGTGCCTTCGCCGGCCGGTCGCTGGTCACCCTGGTCGTCGCGGTCCTCGCCCTCGCCGGGTTCGTCGTGTGGGAGAACGTCACCTCCGCGCCGATGGTGCCGCTGGCACTCTTCAAGGCCCGCAACTTCAGCGGTGGTTCGCTGTCGCTGACCCTCGTGCAGATCGGCAACGGCGGGTTGCTGCTGGTGCTTACCCAGTACCTGCAGTTCGTGCTCGGGTACTCGCCGGTCAAGGCCGGCCTCGCCTTCCTGCCGCTGGCCCTCGCCGCGCTGCTCGGCAACGGGGTCGGTGCCAAGCTCGCGGCGAAGCTCGGCAACCGGCTGCTGATCCTCGCCGGGATGCTCGTCATGGCCTCCTCCTTCGCGCTGCTGACCACCGTCTCCGCGGAGACCGGCTTCGCCGTCCCGGCGACGGCGCTCGGACTGCTCGGCCTCGGCGCGGGCCTGGCGATGCCCGCAGCGGTCGGCGCGCTGATGGGGACCATCCCGCCGGAGCAGGCAGGTGTCGGCTCGGCGCTGAACGACACCATCCAGCAGGCCGGCACGGCGCTCGGCATCGCGATCCTGGGCTCGCTGCTGTCGAGCGGCTTCGCGAGCGGGATGCCGGCCGGGACGCCGGAGCAGGCCAAGCGCTCCATCGCCGGGGCGCTGGCGGCTGCGAACGGGGACGCCGGGCTGGTGCGGACCGCCCGGGAGGCGTTCGCCGGGGCGATGTCGACGACCTTCACGGTCAGCGCGATCGGGGTGCTGGCGGCGGCGCTGGTGGCCGTACTGGTGATGCGGGACCGGAAGGCGGGGGAGAGCGCGGCCGAGGGGGTCACGGAGCCGGCGAAGGAGATCGGGATCGCCGCCTGAGGCCGGTTCTGCCGGGAGCTCGCTGAGAAGGCCGGTGCCCTTGGGGGCGCCGGCCTTGTCACGTCGTTGACGCTTCTGGGGCCCGCCCCCTCCCCCCACCCCCCCACGCCTCCCTCCTCACTCGCCGCCTGCCCACTCACCTCCCGCGCTCGCCCGGTATCCCGGAACAGCGGCTCCCGCTTCTCCCGGCCCGCGCCCTGCCCCCCGCCGGGCGCCGGCCCAGGGGGGTACCGGGCCAGGGCGGTA